>CAZGYS010000194.1:2375-10149 GCA_964530305.1 uncultured Leptospiraceae bacterium | reverse complement strand
GTCGGGATGAGTGGATTTGAACCACCGACCCCCGCGTCCCGAACACGGTGCGCTACCCCTGCGCTACATCCCGATAACCCGGCGATCGCCGGGAGAATAGCCAGTTGATGAGCCATGGACGGATTGTATAGCAAAATTCGATGTGAGGTTTCACTTCCCGCGCCGGGGCGCCGGTCGGGCCTGTTTGGGACATTACTTCTTTTATATAGCCCGGAATATTGACCATGTTTTTAGGTTTACCCGTAGCCCCCTCTTCAAAATCATGGTCAAAAGAACTGAAACTTTTTCAGAAATTTTCATCCATGGCAAGCAACAACATGGCGAAAACAACGACCAGAAGTACCACGAAAACTAGAAGCACGACCACCCGAAGCAGCTCCGCCGCCAAGACGGGGAGCCGGTCCACCTCGAAAACCACCAAGGCCACGAAGAAGACGCGCTCCACCCGTTCCACGTCCGGAACGGGTACCCGAACCGCGGCTTCCGGCACGCGTAAGACCACGGCCGCGTCCCGCACGGGCACGCGCACCACGGCGGCAAGCCGCAAAGGCGCCATTCCTCGCAATTCGCCCAGTAGCGGCAAAAAGAAGAAGGCCCTCAGGGAATTGGCGGAAAATGTCGAAGAGGCCAATGAAGCGCCGGAGGTCGAGGTTGAAACGCCCATCGACGAGCAGGATGCTCGCCGAGCGGTGGAAATCGACACTCACTTCAATCAACTGACTGACATCACCGACCAGGTAGCCCTGGTGAACAGTAGCTATGATTCGGATCTGGAGGAATCCTTCGACCGGATGGAAAAGTTCATCAAGGACGCCATGGGCTGGGATCTCCAGGAATTAACACCCCGGGCGCTGAAAACCTATCTGAGCCATATGTCTTTTCACCGAGAAATCGTGGCGGAAATTATCTCCGAGGCGCGCCGTCAGTTGATGGAAGGCCGTCGGGGCTACCTGAAACGCCTGGTTTCCTATCATAAAGAGTTTATGGCCTGGTTTGCCCGGGTTGAAAAGAAATACGCTGCCTGAATTATCAGGCAGCGGCATTTTTCGGGTGCGGGCTTTTTTTCGGGGCCGCGGACTTTTTTTATTGTTTTTTTACCTGGAACCACCGGGGATTAGGCATTACGAGGTATAATTATGCGTAAAATCATGAATTCTAATAAGGCGGCCTTGAGCACGGCGGCCCTCATGCTGGGCGGCTTGCTGGTTTTCACCGCTTGCGGCTCGAAAACGGACAAAACCACCGCCGACAAGCCCGTGCAAATCCGCGCGGCCATCACTTTCGTGAAGGGTTCCGCCTTCATCGAGAGAAATGGTGAAAGACAGCCCGCTCAATTGAACGCGGTTCTGCAACAGGCCGACACGCTCATCACTGAAAAGAGTGCCAGCGTGGAAATGGTCATGCAAGGTTACGGCGCCATCAAAATCGGTCCCCAATCCAAGCTGGAAATGCTCAGCCTGGCCAAGTCCGGCTCCCAGGCCAGCGCCGAGCTCAAGCTGCAGCACGGCAAAGTGGCTTCTTTTATCAATCGCCAGGACCGTAACAGCAAATACAAGATTGTTACTCCCACCGCAATCGCTGGTGTGCGGGGCACCGCTTTCTTCACTGAAGTGGAAAAAGTTCCCGCCAACAAAAAACGCAGCCCGAAAGTGAAGGTTGCCGTTCTCTCCGGTTCCGTAGCCGTGGCCCTGCCCGGTCAGAAAGAAGTTATCCTGGAGAAAAACTCCCAGATGGTCATCGACGGTTTCCGTCGCATCTCTCGTGACATGGTCCGCCCGCTGTCGCCCGAGTCCCTGAAGATCATCAAGAACCTGGCCGTCTTTCATAAAAGCAACGTTCTTGAATTCGACACCATGCTGAAAGAAGCCCGCGGAGCTTCCACGGAGCTGCGCCGCATCGAAGAGGGTGGAGACGTGAAGAAGGAAATCACCGCTCGCGCCGCCAAGAAAAGCCGCGCTTCCCTGGGCCGTGACGTAGTTGCTCGCGCATCGCGCACCACGGAGTCCAAGGCTCTCAAGCGTGACATCAGCAAGGAGCACATCAAGCTCAAGCCCACGTCCGGCTACAAAGAGTAATCAGAGTATTTCATACGATGATTGAGAGCGCCGGATGGAACCGGTGCTCGTCACGCAAGGCGGCTCGGTTCAAAACCGGGCCGTTTTTATGTGCGCGGTAGGCACCATATACGCGGTAGGCACCATATACGCGGTAGGCACCGTGTACATCGCCGCCCGGACAAGATAGGATTCAAATATGATTGTTTTGTCGGAAGACGGCGGGGACCTGAAGCCTTCGGCAAGCCTGCGTGATATTCACGCGTCTACGGAGGCGGCGCGTCTGGCCGGTTGCCGGGTGTATCATATTCCGGCCGACTTCAGCCGATGCGAAACGGCGGAGAACGCCCTGGCCCATGTGCCCGAGGCCCGAGACGAGCCGGCCGCCTGGATCGGTTACATCCCGTCCGAGGAACGCTATCGCGCGATTTATCGCGCCGCCGCCGCGCGCGGGCTGCGCCTGCTCAATACTCCCGAAGAGCATCTGCGCGCCATGGAGTTTCATCGCATGTATCCGTGCATCCGGGGGCTGACTCCCGCCAGCCGGGTCTGCGAAAACGAAATCCAGCTCGCGCAAGCCGCGGACGAACTTGGTTTTCCGCTGTTTCTTAAAGGGGCGATTCAATCGCGGAAGTCCCGGGGGCTCAAGGCCTGCCTGGCCGAAGACCGGGAGCAGCTCATGGCTCGGGGCGCGGCGCTCTTTGAGCTGGAGAATCGCAGTCGGGGCCGGGTTATCGTCCGGGAATTCGCGCGGCTGCGGCACGTTCATGTTTTGCCGGGCGATTTTCCCCAGGGACGAGAATATCGCGTATTCCTTTATCAAGGCGATGTGCTTATATTTGGGTACTACTGGGACGAGCCCGATGAATTGGCCGCCCTGGAACCGGAGGCGGAGTCGGTCGTTCGGGATCTGGCTCGCCGGGCGGCGGAGAGGATGGAGGTTCCCTATCTCACGGTCGACATCGGGCAACTGGAGTCGGGCGAATGGACGGTCATTGAAACCGGGGATGCGCAGTTCTCGGGGCTCAGTCGCGTAGCGCCCCTGCGATTATGGAGTAAACTTCAAGCCGCCGCTAAATGAACGCGAGGATTATTCGGTTGAACTATTTACCCGCATGATAGAATGTCGGGCAAATCACGTTTCGTTCGGACGGCCGCCGCCCATGTTTATGACATTCTCCCCCTTCTCATTTTTGCCCTCAAAATCACGAACCGGTCTATCGCCGCGGCGCCTCGCGGGCGGAATCCTGGCGGCGCTGATTCTGGCGCTGGCTCCGCACAACTGCAAGAGCTTCGAGGAAATTCAGAGCCCGGCCGGCGCGAAGGCGAACCTGCCGGTAATCAATCTACTGACGGTTTCGGACGCGCAGGCCCGCGCCGCCGTACGTTCGCGCGGAGCCTCGGACCCCATTCGCCTGGTGATTCGTCGCGCGGAGAAACTGGAATTCGCCCAGGCCGTGGCGGCCCGCAAATTTCTCAACGTACTGAAAACCGATCGCATTCAATTCATCACCGCGCCCGAGGGAGAGACCTCGGAACAATTGCGCGCCTTTCCCGAGAAAAAGGACGCGGCCGCTTTTCTCAAGGACGTCAACGCGGACGCCCTGGCCGACCTGGCGTTTCTGCGTGATGAAAGCGGCACCGGTCGCTTCAAGATGCGCCTGCGATTGCTGGACCCCCGGGACGGCAAGATCATCGTCGAGAAGAGCCAGGAAGTAGAAGTGCTGGAGCGAAAGATCGATCCGGCCAATCAATTGGACTTCTATCGCCGGGGCGGCAAGTTCGTCGCGCTGCAAGGTAAGTCGGAAAAAATCGTTCGCTTTTTGAATTTCAATCGTGAGGGCTTTCGCGCCGCTCTACTGGGCGTTATCTCCGGTAAACTCCAGGTGTATTCGGCTTCCGGTGCCGCTCAGGTATATCTCTGGAAAGACGGTCGCAGGGCTTCCCTGGGCGCCGCCCCCGTCATCGATAAGGTCCTGGAAGAGGGCAAGTACAAGGTCTCGGTGGTTCGTCGCGGCTATCGAGCGCGGGATTACGACATCGCCGTTTTCGCGGGGCGCACGAAGCGTATCTACGTGGAATGGCCGGATTCGCCGCGCGGCGGCACGGCTTCCGTTCTCAGCGCCCCGGCCGGTTTGCGGGTGGCCCTGGACGGCGTCATCAAGGGCACGACGCCCATTTATCTGACCAACCTGGAAAAGGGTTCCTACGGCCTGGAGATTTCCCGTCCCAACCAGGACGGCAAATACGAAGTCGTGGCCGAGTCGGACATCAACATGGGTTCGGGCGGCGCGGATCGCGTTTTTTTCATTAACTATAAAGAAGACTTCGGTCCGGATCTGCTGGCCGGCAATATCTGGCAATTGAGTTCCGAGGAAGGCAAAATCGCCTATGCTCCCTCGGGCGGACTGGGCTTTCGCACTTCCACGCGCCTGGATGTCTGGCAGGGGCTGGTGTCCCGGGGTTTCCCCCTGACTTCGTTTCGCATGGAACTGGACGCGGTGGCAAATAAGGACAATGTCCTGGCCTTCGGTCTGGAGTCCGGAGACCAGAGCGTCATGGTGGAAATGCGCGAAGGTCTTTTCTACGTAAGTGCTCATCGCAATAAGAAACTCACGGGCGCGCTCAAGAGCTTTAAGCCCATCAAGCCCGCGCCCACGCACAAGATGACCCTGGGCGCGCTCAAGAGCTTTAAGCCCATCAAGCCCGCGCCCACGCACAAGATGACCCTGGCCTATGACCGGGAAAAAAAGATCCTGAGCGTGGAGCTCGACGGAGACACCGTTTTCGAAACCAGTCTGGTTTCCACCGTGCCCGGGCGGGCCTTCATCTTAACCAAACCCGGCTCCGCCGACGGCCGGGTCCTGGCCAGGCGATTGACCATCAAGGCCGGTCGCGGCATCTACGATAAGGACTGATTGGCGCGCTTTTTTAGAGACTAATAGGGAGTAATCCGACGTGAAACGTAGACTATATCTTTTCCCCCTGGTATTTCTTTCGGCGGCCTTGATCTTCAACGCCTGTCGTACGGCGCCGCCGTCGAAGATCTCCAATGCCCGGGGCGGCCAGAACACGGACGAAATCAAGGACCCCGTCGCCTATAAAAAGGCCATCGAGATCCTCAACCAGGCTCGCCGTCAGTTCATTCGCAAGCGCTTCAGCTCCGCGTTGACCCTGGTGAATCGCTCCCTGGAAACCCACGAGAGTTTCGGCGGTTATTATCTCAAGGGCAGCACGCTGTTTCAATTGAATCGCACGGAAGAGTCCATCGCCGCTTACGGGAAGGCGGAAGAACGACGACCGAAGGACGAACAGTTGCTGATGTCCGTCGCCGTCGTGCACACCGCGCGGGGTGAAATGAAAGACGCCCTGTCCAAATACAAGACTTTGCACGAAGCGTATCCTAAAGAGCCGGTCTATGCCTTCAAGACGGGCACGACCTACAAGATTCTGAAGGACTTTCCTCGGGCGTACGAGTATCTGCAAAAGGCCGACGTCGAGAACTATCGCCATCGGGATCAGGTCTATCTGCAGCTGGGAGATACGGCTCTCGAACTCAAAAAGTACAAGGAGTCCGAGGAATACTTTAAGAAAGCCCGCGCCCTCAATCCGAAACTCAAGGACGCTTCCTCGGGCACGACGGCCACGCGGATTGCTCGTTTGCTGGACCAGGGCAACCAGGCCTTCGGCGAAAAGCGTTACGACGACGCCCTGACCAAATTCAATGAGGCGAAAGCCATCGCCCCCGATTCCCCCGCGCCCTATCTGCTTTCGGCTACGGTGCAACTGGTTCAGGATAAAGCCGCCGCGGCGCGAGACAATGTCATTAAAGCTCTCAAGCTGAATCCGAAAAATCCGCGCGGTTACTCCCTGCTGGCTTCGGCGTATCGCAAGCTCAAGGAGTATCGCAAGGCGGCGAAGACCCTGGATACGGGTCTGAAAATCGCCCCGGAAAGTTTCGAGATGCACAATAAGATGGGCCTGGTGCATCGGGATCAAGAACAGACCCGTCGTGCCATCGAGTCCTTCGACCGGGCCATTCGCATTAAACCCGATTACGTGCCGGCGCGCATCAACCTGGCCTTTGCCCTGTTGGACGATAAGCGCTTCGCCGACGCGGACGAGCAGTTCAAGGCCGCCGCCCGCCTGGAGCCGGACAATGCCGAGCTCAAGCGTGGGCGCGAACTCGTGAAAATCTACGCCATCCTGGACAAGGGCGATCGCTTCTTCCAATCCAATCGCCCCCGGGAAGCCGTGGCTCAATACAAGAAAGCTCTGAAGCTCAAGAGCGATTTGCCCTTGATTCATAATTCCATCGGACGCGCCGAGTACTCCGGACGCAGATACGCCGCCTCCCTGGCGGCTTTCGAGCAGGCCCTGAAGCTGGACTCGAAGAATATTCCCGCCATGCAGGGTTTACTGCGCGTCTACAATGCGCCGCCCTATCGCCGTCGTTATTACAGTAAGCGTCGCGCGCTGCTGCGCAAGCTCAGCTCCCTGACGCGAACCGACATTACCGCGGCCGTGGCGCTGGGACGCATCAAGGAAGACGAAGGCAAACTGGCCGAAGCCGAACGCATCTACCTGGGTCTTCTGAAAAAGAACCCCAAGAATGACCTTTTGAATCGTCGCCTGGGCTACGTGTACTATAAGCGCGGGCTGTGGTACAACAAGCGCGAGCGTTACAAGACGGCGCAGTTTAATTTCGAGAAGGCCGGAAAATACAATCCGGACATTCCCCAGTTGCCGGAGACCCTGAAAATCGTCCGCGAGAATATTCAGTTCGCCTCCTTGCTGCCCACCGTCAAGAAGGCCGAGTACTATTATAATCGCCGGCGCTACTCCAGGGCGCTGCCTTTGTATCAAAGCGTCTACGCGAAACTCAAGCGGCCTCTGCTGCTGGTTAAAATCGCCAATTGTTATATCTATCTGGGGCAGGAAGAGCGCGGGCTGAACATGCTCAAGAGCGCGGAAAAGGGTTCCACCTCGGACCCGGCCATTTCCGAAGCCATCTATACCTATTCCATGAAGAAAGGGCGATTGGACGTGGCTGAGAAGGGCTTCAAGCAAATCGTCGAGCAGCATCCCAGCGCCCACTATTCGCTCTACAAGCTCGGGATCATTGAGCTGATTCGTAAGAATTACAATGACTCGCTGGACTATCTCAATCGCGCGCTGATCTATAAGCCGGACTTCGTGGTGGGCTACATTGCCCGGGGCGTGGTCTGGTATCAGAAAGATGAGAAGCCTCGCGCCCGCAAGGAATTCGAGACGGCGCTCACGCGCGATAAGGACTCGGCCCTGGCGTCTTTCAACATCGGCGTGATGCTCTACAACGACAATCTGCTGGATAAGGCAAAGGAAGTATTCGAGAAGATCACGAAATCCAATCCGGATTTCTCCGATGCTCACTATCATCTGTCCTACATCTACTTTTCGCGCAACAAGTTGCCGGAAGCGGAGAAGGAATTGAAGGCCGCCCTGAAGGCGGATCCCGAACCGCGTTATTATTACGCCCTTTCGCAGGTGTATGAAAAGAAATACCAGGCCACTCGTTCGCCCGCGGACGCGGCCGTCCTGAAGCAAACCTACCAGGACATCATCAGTCGAAATCCCGGCTCTCGTTACGCGGTGGAGAGTCGCCGCAAGCTGCGCAGCCTGAATCCGGGCGAACGCGTGGTGCATAAATACAAACTGGACCGCGGTATCGACAGGGAACC
>CAZGYS010000194.1:0-2365 GCA_964530305.1 uncultured Leptospiraceae bacterium | reverse complement strand
GGTTCTCTACAACCGCAATTTGTATGTCGTCAACGGCAATCGTCTGCAGGTTTTCGACGCCCGCACCAAGCAGGTGCTCTGGTCCCGAGGATTCTCCTCAAGCATTCGCGACCTCATGCTTTCGCAGGTCGTGCACGTGCTCGTGAAGGGTCGCGTGACGCTGCTGGACCCCTTCACGGGAGACGTGGAGGCCGACTACGCGGTTTCGCCTTACGCGGCGAAATTGATGGGCCAGTACGATAGCGTCGGAGTGGTTTCCGTCATCTATAAACGACGTCGGGTGAGCTCGCGTTTCCTGGCGATTCACGACGCCGAAGGCAAGCGTCTGGCCAATCACCAGGCCGACGCGAGCATGACTTTCTTTTACGGCGGCGGCGAGTTCTTCCGCTTTTATATGAAGGGCGGTTCGGCTTTTCTCCAGCGTTTGAGCGGGACCAGCAATATTCAGTATTCCGTGGCGCCCATCCCCGGAGTCGGCCGCGCCACGGTGCCGTCTTTTTACCGGGTGGAGGATCGCATCTACCTGTTCTTCCCGGGGCGAGCCCTGGTGGTCGTGGAACGGGATTCCTGGAAGGTGAAGAAGACCTATCTTTCGCGGTCTTCCACCAGCTTGATTTTCGCGCCGGATGAGGACAAGTCCCTGCTGTTGCCCACGACGAGCAGCGTGCAGGTTCTGAATGCCGACGGAGGCAAGGAAAAGACCGTTCGTTTGCCGGTACGCGCCGGCTCGGTTTCATCGGTCCTTTCGCCCGCGGCGGAGCGGCTGGTCTATGTGGGCGCCGACGGCAAGATTCACATGGTGGACTTCAATGGTAAGTTGCTCTGGAGTCGCCCCCTTAAATCGAGCAGGCGTGGTTCGGAGGTCTTCTCTTTATATTATTAGTAGTATGAGGGAAGAGTTAGGGTGTCTCCCTCGGGAGAACACGGCTAAGCGCGGCTTCAGGGCCGCGCTTTTTCGTGGTTTTGATACTTTCGCCGCCGCGCCCTTCGCGCTTCCAAATCGCCTTGAAGCGGCGGGAAAGCACCCATCGCTGAAAATGTATTGACTATCTTTACGAGATCCGGCAAAACCAGTTCAAAGAGTTCGGGAGAGAAAATTGGAAGAGGAAAAAAAAGTCCGCTGGCGATACTTCATTGATCGCGATTTTCAAAATAAATTCATGCTCAGGTTCAGCCTGATCATCATCCTGGTGGTGGTATTCACCCTGGGTATTCTGTGGTTGTTGCAGGCGAATCCGTATAGTTCCGGTCTTTTGCCCGCGAAGGTTCTGTGGAGTCTGAAGACCGATCAGGCGCCGGTCATGGCGGGCCCTCCGGGTAAGCAATTCCCGCTCTTCAAGCCGGATAAACCCTATAATGCGTTTCAGCTGTTCTGGAAGCCCATCGTTTTCGTCGGTGCGTTGAATCTGCTTCTAATCGTCATATTCAGTTTGTTTTATTCCCACTCCATGGCGGGACCAATTCACAACATAAAACAATCCATCCGGGAGCTCCTGGATGGAGATGACCCGAGAACCATTCGGGTGAGGAAGGGAGATCAATTTCAGGATCTCGCGGAATTACTCAATGAACTCGTAGAGAAGAGGGTAAAGTAGTGCGAAGTATGCGAAACATCCGATCCCACGTCCTGATTGTCGCGTCGGCTTTGCTCATAGGCATGCCGATTGTCGCGGACGATATCGATACATCTCAAAGCGTAAATCGCGTGAGCCTGGGTGGACGCGCGGAACTGGCGCGATTGCTCTCCGGTAAAGGCCGGGACGAAGATAAGGTCAAGGCCATCGAGAGATTGGCGGAACTTTCCAAGGACCTACCCGGCAAGGAGAACGTCGCCCCCAGTGAACTGTTCAACCCGATCCTGGGTGTTCTTTCCAATCCCCGCAATAAGAAGAGCGTTCTTCTGCGTCGGACCGCGTGCACTTCGCTCATCGCCTTCGCGCGCTTGAAGGGCAGCAAGAGCATCGTCGCGCCCCTGGGGGCCATCCTGAAAAACGGAGATGAAGGCGCGGGAGTCCGTCGCGCGGCGGCCATCGCGCTGGGACGTTTCGGCAATGATGCCCAGGCGGCTACCACGGAGCTGGTGGCGGCACTTACGGCTGAACTGCAAAACGGTCCGCGTAACACCAACATCGTTCTGGCCGGTGAGCTGATCGATTCGTTGGGACGCCTTAAGGACAAACGTTCCTTCGTGCCCCTGATGCGTGTTATTTCATCGCCTTTCCCCACGCGCGTAAAGCGCCGCGCTCAACGCGCGCTCGAAAACATTAAATGGGAATAAGAGCCAGGGAGGGGACGCTGTCCCCTCCCTGCGTCGGGCTTTCGGCATCCATGCCTCGCCCGACACGCCGGCCTCCGTGCCGGCGAC
>CAZGYS010000193.1:0-10208 GCA_964530305.1 uncultured Leptospiraceae bacterium | reverse complement strand
CCATCAAAAGAGGCGGTCCCACGCGGTTATTCGCGCGCGCGGGCACCGGCATTCTGGAACTCCTGGAGCTGCAACCGGAAAGCAAAAAGGCCATGGGTGCCGCTGATTTCATCAACGGCTTTCGTCTTCAATCGGGCGCCAGATTCTCTTGACCGAATCGCATTTGCCGCCTTTTTCATGGTCCAGGCACAAGCTATATTTACAAGTTATCAAACCAACAAATCTGCTTCAGTGATTGAAGCGCATACCATATACGAGTACGACTAAACCATGGCTGATAAATCAACGGAACAGGTTTCCTCCACGGAGACCACCACGGCTAAACCTCAATTTGTTATCTTCAAGAGTCTTTCGCGGCTCGGCTTCTACTTCATCCTGGGACTCTCGCTGTTCTTCGCGGTGTCCGTGCTCGTCTTTCTCCTGCGCAATCGCGCGGCCGTGCAAAGCAACATGGCGGACCTGGTAGGCAAGTATTACACCGATGTTCACAACGAACTCGGTCGCGCGCAGTTAAGGGTTGAGATCGAAACGCGCGAATTCGGAGACGTCACTCCCGGCCAGGTACTTTATCAAAGCATTTCCCCGGGCGCCAAGATCAGTCCCCGGGATAAACTTCTGCTCATCGTCAGCCAGGCGCCGCCGCTTCTGCCCATGCCCCGGCTCGAAGGCAATACTCTTCAATCGGCAAAGGCGGCCCTGGCCCGTCTAACTCATCAAGAGCGGGTATATTCCGTGAGCGTCGGAGCGGTCTCAACCATTCCCAATGATGCTCCCAAAGGGATTATTCTGGCCCAGTTTCCGCCCGCCGGGGAACGCATCTCCGTGAGCAGCAAGGCCTACTTGCTGGTTTCCAGCGGTCCCGGTCGTAAGGGTCGCCGCTCCAGTTTTAAGCTCAAGGAAAAGGACCTGATCGGCCAGGAGATTTCAGTCCTGCGGAAACTCTTCGAAACCCGGGGCCTCGAATACCGCATCAAGGAAACGAAGGAACCGCCCCTGGAAAATCATACCGGGCAGGTTTATTCGGTGGAGGTCGACGAGGGCGGAACGTATCGCCTGGGCGTCTATTACCGAGCCGCTTCCGCGCGCCTGCGGGGTGGCTACGAGAAACTGGAGCTCAGCCTGGCCTCCGGCGGGGAATGCCGGGCCGAACTGGCCGAACTGCCGGCGGCGGACAAGCAAACCAAAGTCGCCCCCGCGGAGCCCGCCTCCCAAAAAAAGCAGACCGTCTTCCTGACCCGTAAGCCGGCGGAGAATGAAAAAGTGCAGGTGCTTTTTTATCGCCGGGGCACCCAACAAATCAATGCCGTTTGCGGTGAAAAATCTATATTGAAACGAACTCTCAAACCGGACGACCTGAGCTGATGAAAATATCACCTTCCATTCTAGCCGCCAATCTCATCGATCTGAAAGCCACCCTGGAAGAGATGGATCCGGGTAAGGTCGACTTCATCCACCTGGATGTGATGGACGGGCACTTCGTTCCGGCCCTGACGTTCGGCGAAGCGTATGCGAAAGCCGTCAAACAGGCTACGAACATACCACTGGACGTTCACTTGATGGTGTCCCGACCCGAGGCCGAGGTGCCCAAGTACTTCGAGCTGGAACCCCACAATATTACCTTTCACCTGGAAGCCACGGATTTTCCCATTCGCCTGGCCCAGTCCATTCGTGAAAAAGGCATCAAGGCGGGCATCGCCCTGAATCCCGGTACGCCGGCGGACGCCCTGGAGCCGTGCCTGGATTACATCGACATGATCCTGGTCATGAGCGTGGAGCCCGGCTACTATGGGCAGAAATTCATCGAGTCCAGCCATCGCAAGATTCAACGCATCGCCGATCTGATCGGGGACCGAGACATCATCCTGGAGTGTGACGGCGGAGTGGGCACCGGCAATATCGGGGAGCTCCATCAGGGCGGCATTTCCATCTGCGTGGCGGGCTCCGCCTGCTTCAAGGGCGGCAATGTCAATGATAATGTGACCGCTCTCAAGGACGCGGCCGGCGCCTTGATGGCTTGATTGCGGGGATGTCCGTTGCGGACGGGGATTGAGCCATGGGCGCTTTCCTGATTGTCCTGACTCTTATCGGGTCGATTATCTGCTTTGCCGACCTCATCTGCCATGGTTTAATGCCTTCTGCCGGCCGGTGGTTCGTATCCCCGTGTGTCGCTTTTACGTATCTTAACTATTTGCTCTATCCGGTTTTCTGGGCCGGGCTGCTTACTTTCGCGTTCCTGGGCCGGCGCCGGAAAGGCCGGCTCGTCGTCGCTCTGCTCCTCGGTGTCGGCTTTGTCGCGGTGGAAGCAGGCAAAGTGAAGACCCACCGGAATCGTTTCCTGGCCTGGATCAAGCAGGACGTGGAGAATAAGTATTGGCGCTACCGCGTCCGGGCCGACGCCGATCCGTTTTTTGCCGCCGATGTTGCGTCATGCATCGGGTGCCGGGCTCGATTACGAAATATCAAAAACGGCTATCAGCTAAAAGGCCGAACGGAATCCGACATAGAGGCACTCATCGGTGGTAAGCCCACCAGGCGGCTCACATTTCGCCGGCCCCGCGCCAAGCAACTCGCGGGGACCCGGTTCGTTTTTGATCGCCGGGTGGAATACAGGGAAGAATGGCTGGACTCGAAATTGGTGCACTCCAGATCCAAACTGCACCTGTTTTACCTCAATGGAGTTCTCGCATGCCATTATTTTCATTCTCGAAAATCGGGCTCTCGGCGATACTCCGTATCCCACGATTGCCGGCGGCCTCGCCCCCACAAGAATCGCGTTCAGGCGAATGAGCAGCCTTCCTACGATAGGGATTACTTTGATTGGTGCGCCCAGAGAAACGAAGCCCTCCGCCGGAGAAGATGTAGATATTGAGGTTCGATTGAAGCGCTAGCATAATTTACTTGACGTAGAACCCGGGTTTTAAAGACATAACCGAATCGTGGTAAAACTAAGATTACAAAGATACGGCGCCAAGAAGGCTCCCTTTTACAGAATTGTAGCGGCTGACTCCCGCAGTCCTCGAGATGGTCGATTCATCGAGAGACTCGGTTTCTATGATGCCGCCAAGTACACCGAAAACATCGAGCTGAATGAAGAGCGCGTTAAGTACTGGTTGGAGCAAGGTGCTCAGCCCTCGCAGACGCTGCAAAATATTCTCGTTCGAAAGGGCCTCCTGGCCGCTCCGGCCAAACAAGCAGCCGCCGCTAAATGAATTCCATCGCTCTGATAGAATACATCGTCGTTAACCTGGTCGAAAATCCGGATGATGTCCGGATCGATCAGATTGAAGGTGATGAAGAGAATGTGGTGGAGTTGCGCGTAGCCGATTCGGACGTAGGCAAGGTCATCGGCAAGAACGGCAGCGTAGCGCGTTCACTGCGCACTCTGCTGTCGGCGCTCGGGACCAAGGAACAGAAGAACTACATCCTGGAAATCATTGACTGAAGCCCGGGAGCTGCTCGCCGTCGCCCGTTTCACGGGTTCTCACTCCGCGCCTTCGGGCGCACTGAATAAATCCGAAGCCCGCAAGGCATCCGACTCAGATGCTCCCATAAACGCGATTCGTTACCGCGTTACCTCGGGTGGGGACGGTTTGTCCGTTCTAGAGACTCCCTGTGATGTCTGGATTCATCGGCCGCAAGCAGGTCTCAAGAATGTCCTGGCGCCTTCCAGTCGCGGCATCGGCGCGGGCGATTTGTTTCCGGCCCGAGTGCTGGGACTTCGGCTGGTAAAGGGTGGTGCACTGCTGGACCTGGCGTCGGCCGACGGAGGAACCTTCGCGGACTCGTTGGCGGGCTGCTGGCTGTGCATTCCCAGATCGCTACTGGAAGCGGACGACGGCATTTATCGCTTTCAACTGATCGGCCTGGACGTGCGGGAGCAAGGGGACGGCGAACCCGTGGGAACCATCAAGGATTACTTTGAGACCGGCGCCCATGGAATTCTCACGATTCGCATGCTGAACGACAATGCCGAGGTTCTCGTGCCCTTTATCGATGAGTTTACGGAGTTGCGATTTTCAGACGGTTTTGTCCTGATTCCGACGCTGCGAGACTTCCTGACCTCATGAATTTTCAGATTCTCACACTTTTTCCCGAAAGATACCACAACTACCTTGAAACGGGCTTGCCCTCCAGGGCCCTTAAAAAAGGCTTGTTTTCGGTACATACGGCACAGTTGCGCGATTACGCGGATCCACGTCGCAATGGGCGATTGGACGATACTCCGTATGGCGGCGGTCCGGGGATGATCCTGGAGATCGGACCCATCGCCGCGGCAATGGAAGCACTTCCGGAAAAGTATCCGGTGGTCTTCTTTACGCCCCGCGGCCGGAGGCTCAAGCAGAAACATGTGCGAGACTTCAGCCGCATGCCCGGCCTGACATTGTTGGCCGGATTCTATGAGGGCGTGGATGAGCGAGTGGCCGAGAACCTGGTGGATTATCAGGTTTCCCTGGGAGACTTCGTCCTGGGCTCGGGCGATTTGCCGGCATTATGTTTTATGGAAGCAGTGACTCGTCTTCTGCCCGATTATATGGGGTCGGCGGCGAGTCTGGAGATTGAAAGCAACGAAGAAGGTTTACTGGAATATCCGCAATATACGCGACCGGCGGAGTACCGAGGTTGGAAGGTCCCAGATGTCCTTCTGTCGGGAAATCACGGTGCAATCGCCGCCTGGCGGAGAGAGCGAAGCCTGGAGATAACGCGGGCCAGACAAGAAGAGGAAAAAGACAATGACGGAAACGGCTAAAGAAACGAAAACCAAAGGAATGAAGGAAATTCTCGACCTTCTCCACAATGAAGCCAAGCGTGAGTGGCCCGAATTCGGAGTGGGCGACACCATCAAAGTGCACTACAAAATTATCGAGGGCGATAAGAAACGTATCCAGGTTTACGAAGGTACGGTCATCGCCATTCAAAACGAAGGTTTCAGCAAAACCTTTACCGTACGTCGCGTTTCCCATGAAGTCGGCGTTGAGCGAATCTTCCCCTGGCATTCGCCTTCCATCGACAAGATCGAAGTGGTTCGCAAAGGTAAAGTGCGTCGCGCCAAGCTCTACTACCTGCGTCACAAGTCCGGTAAAGCCGGCCGCATCAAGGAATCCCGCGAAGGTCAGATCAAAATGATCGCCGAGCAGAAGGCCGCCAAGGCCAAAGCCAAGGCTGAAAAAGAAGCCGCCAAGCTCGAAGCCAAGAAGAAAGCGGAAGCTGAAAAGGCAGCCAAAGAGGCCGCTGAAAAAGAAGCAGCGGAAAAAGCAGCCGCCGAAGACACGAAAGAAGAGCCCGTCGCCGCGGCAACGGACGCTGAATAAGCTTCTTTCGCGAAGCAAGCGAGTATGCGGAAAGGGTCGGCCCATGGTCGGCCCTTTTTTATGTACCCTTGCATATCGCGAATCGGCGCACAGGTGGAAAGATGGCTCGGAAACGACAGGCTCCCGAATTTCAACCCCGCGAACTGGAATGCATGCGCGAAGGCCATCGCCTGGTGGCGGGCGTGGACGAGGCTGGTCGCGGACCTCTGGCGGGTCCGGTCAGCGTGGGCCTGGCGATCTTTCATCCCGAGTTTTTCGAGGCGCCGCAGCCCGAGGAACTAGCCCAGGTGGACGACTCCAAGAAAATCTCCGAGGAGCGCCGAGACGAATTCGCCGTACTTCTGAAAAAGCACGTCGCCTTTCAGGCCGTCGTGCACGTATCCAATCGCCTGATTGACCGGAACGGCATCAATCCCTGCATCGAGTTCGCCGTAGGGCGATTGTACTTGCGGGCGGCCCGCGCGGGTTTTCCGCCGGACATGCTGCTCATCGACGGTAACTATAATTTCAAGCAACTGCCGAAGCAATTTCCGGAACTGCGTTATCGCTCGGTGGTCAAGGGCGATTCCACGGTTTTCAGCATCGCCGCGGCGTCCATCCTGGCCAAGACGTCCCGAGACCGCCGCATGCGCATTCACGATCGAATGTTTCCCGGATACGATCTGGCCAAGCACAAGGGCTACGGCACGGCTTTTCATCGGGAGAAGATCGGGGAACTGGGCGTCTCGGCTCTGCATCGTCGTTCGTATCTCCGAAAATTCCTGGAACCGCAATCGTAATGCGCTTGTAGCCGAAGGGCTCCGCGCCTATATTCTCAGCATGTCCATTTCGGGCGTCGTTCTACAACCCACTATTATCCGGGGCAAGGCCCTGGATTACTTTCGCTTCATGAGCGGACGCGAGGTTCGCGCGCGGGTCGTGCAGGGCGGTGAGCCCGGCGGCATGGCCGTGCTGCGCATGGGCGAACACACTATCAAGGCCCGCATCCAGGGCATGGCGATTCCGGCCGGACGTAACCTCTTCGTGCGCATCGAAAAAGACGGCGGCGGTTATCGCCTGATTACCCTGGACAAGAGTTCCATCCCGACCCCCGGGCAGGCCATCTCCGGGGCCGGCGCGACCATGAGCGATATTCCTCCCGCCGTGCTTGCCGGCTTTCGTGAGTTCCTGGAGCAAGCCCGCCGTAAACTTACGGGCTCGCCGTCGAAAACCGGAGCCAAACCCGGCACGGGAGACACGCCCCGCGAGGGAAATACCGCCGGCAAAATCGCTCTGGACGGGTCCATGATGGAAAATCTGGGGCGCATATTACTGGATGAATCGCCTGGTGAAATGGACGGGCTCATGTATCTGGCCTGGCATGAAGGCTCCGCCGACTCAGCAAGCAATGAGCCCATGTCGCTGGTGGGACAGGGCGATTTCTCCCAGGAGCCGCGCCACTATTTCGTCCACGCGGACCTGAAGCGCCTGGGCCCGCTGGGCATTTTGTTCACTGCTCCCGATGAACATTTCGAAGATCTTTCCATCTGGCTGGCTCCGTCCTTGCCCGGGACCGAGCGCCTGTTCCGGTCGATGCTGGAGGACTGGAAAAGCGAGCTCCGAGGGAGTGGATTCAATGTACGAGAGCTGGGCCTTTTGCCGAGCGCCCACGCTGATAAAAGCCCCGGACTTGATATTCGAGCGTAATTTTGGTTTACCCGGGTGTTCCGACGCTTATTATAGCTCAAATTTTACGGGTTCTTAATATAATTTAAAAGTCGGATTGAATTTTCAACGTCCGACGTTCGATGGAATAAGAGAGGGAGTGGAATTTGTCCCAGGAACAAGATCGCGCTTCCGGTAGCGGTAAGACGGGGCCCAGAAAAGCCGCCGCCCTGGGTTTCGACCCGGAGCTGGACGGCGCGCCCCGGGTACTGGCCGCGGGCAAGGGCGCCATGGCGGAAGAGATTATCGCTCTGGCAAAGGCCCATGGCAAGCGCGTGATTGAGGATCCCGCTTTGAGTAAATTGCTGGATTCGGTTCCCGTGGGGAAAGAGATTCCGGAGAACCTTCACAGAGCCGTGGCGGCGGTTTTCGCGCTGGTCTATCGCCTGGAGGACCGCGCGGCATCGTAGAGTCGACATGGGCGCGAACGGCGAACTAGAATGAAAAAGATAAAGGTATCAGAATTGAAGCCGGGCATGGCCTTCGATCAGCCGGTCTATATAGATCCGACCAATGTACTGGTCCAGGCCAAGCAGGAGCTCAATGCCAAGGACATTGAACGCCTGGTGCGCTGGGGCATTCGCGAAGTCGAGACCAACGGCAAGCTGCTGTCCGAAGCCGCCGAAGCTCCGGCACCCGCCGTGGAAATACCCGCCACGCCGGCCAAAGCCCCCGGCAGCGGATTGCCCGAAGCCGAAAAAGTAAAGATTCATTCCGACTATGAAGTCATGCGAAAGAACAAAATCGTCTTTCGCACCTTGATCAAGGAAACCGCCGAACTGCTCAAGGCCAACACCCAGGCCTTGATGGAAAACAAGCCCTTTGATAATCACGCCATTCTAAATATCTCCGCCCGGCTGGTGGATGAAATTCAATCCAAGAACTATTTACTGCTGGCCCTGCAGGGCATGAAAGCTTCTTCCAGTTGGGTCATTCATCACGCCATTCACGCGGCTTCCTACGGCGCGTTACTGGGAATCGCCCAGCAGTATTCGCGTCCGAAATTGCAGGAACTCATGTTCGGCATGCTGCTCATGGACACGGGCATGGCGCGCGTGCCCCTGCACATTCGCGATAAATCCGGCGAGCTGAACGAACAGGAGTGGGGCTCCATCAAGAAGCACCCCTTGCTCGGGTATCAACTGCTGGTGAAGAACGCCAAGGTCAAGGCGGCGTTGGCATCCATCGCGCTTCAGCATCATGAGTCCTTCGACGGCAGCGGTTATCCTCAGGGCCTCAAGGGTAAGCAGATCGAGGAGAGCGCGTGTATCGCCTCCATCGCCGACTCCTACACGGCCATGATCGAAAAGCGCGCTCATCGCGAAGCCTTCCTACCATACGACGCCATGAAGAACATGCTGTCGGTGCAGATGAACAAGTTCGACCCGAAGCTGCTGCGGAACTTTCTCGGACAACTTTCCATCTATCCTTTTGGCTCCCTGGTGGAGCTGAGTAATAAACGCATTGGCCTCGTGCTGGGCTGTCGTCCGGACAAACCCCTGCGCCCCTTGCTGCGTCTGCTGCGCGATGAGAACGGCCTGCCGTACAATGGTTTGATCTTCATCGACCTGACCTATGAGACCGACGTCTACATCGTCAAGGCGCTCAATCCCGCGAACTCCGGCATCAATCTGGAAAGCGAAATCTAAATCCGGCGGAGCGTATTCATTGCACGGCCGCGTCGATCGCGAGTTTCGCCATCCGTCGGAAGCCCTGGCGCTCCAATACCTGGAAGCGCGCGAACACACTCTGCTGCGGCACAATTACCATCTTCGCTTCGTGGAGATTGATTTGATTACCGTCACGCGGGACGCTTGCGTTCGCTTCACCGAAGTCAAGAGCTGGCGCGACGCCTCCATGCTGCATCCCCTGGAAACCATGACGGGCAAGCGTAGAAGTGATCTACGACGCGCGGCCGGAACCTTTCTGCATGAACTTTCGCGCGACCGGCAAACCCTGGCGCTGTTGCGAAAGGGCGTGCGCGACGAAGAACATTGCTTTGATCCGGACTCGGCCACCGTGAGCTTCGATTTACTCTGGCTGCGTGCCGCGGACGACGTGGAATACTTCGAAAACCTCTTCTAAATGCGCTGAAAGCCGGGGAAAAACCTGCTAATGGTTCTCTAATGGTCGCGCAAAACCCGCATTACGTCGCATAAGGCACGACGGCGACGCGTCCTCAACGGCCCCGGTCGCCTCAGGAAAAATTTCTTATGTCCGATATAAAAGGGGTAGTGCGACATAAAGAATCCCAATGTTCGCATGCGACGTAACAAGCCGCGTTATTGTTCGATTTATGCGCCCGCCCGGGGAATTTCACTCACTGAATTTTCGAACCGGGCCGATTTTCAGGTATATCGGGCACGGATGCCCGATTCCAGGGATGGAAAAATTGTTACAGGGAAGTAACCATGAAAACACTCCTAGATCTGGACAGCTCCGTCCAGGGGGAGCAGTTCGGACCCGACCCGATTCTCTTGAAGAAGAAGGGCGTGAACCGACCTGTCCCTCGCACAATCTCAGAATACAAAAAAAAGATTCTGGATGACACCTACATGGAACACGCTATAAACAGGATTGCCATGGAGCTATCGCATTTTCTGGCGAAGTAAATCGCCGGTGCGAATGACGAGAAAGGGTTCGAAATTTTCGAACCCTTTCGTTTTTTAAATGCTCTTCCGGCTTTCCCGCGTCGTGCGTAACATCGAAAACTTCAACGGGGAAATACATACGAGAGCGCTTCGCGCAGGTGAAGGGAGGAGGGCGATTCCGCTCCCGCGAGATCGGCGACCGTGCGCGTTACGCGAATGATGTTCGCGCGCGTTCGCGGACTGAAGGCCGACACGGCGCGCTCCCATTGTTCGCCCGCGCAAGGTCCGCCGGGTCCGGTACCCAGCTCAAGGGAGTTTTCCAATCGCCCGGGCGGCAACTCCCCATTGAAGCGAAAGTCGTGCTGCGCGAATCTTCGCGCCTGCGCCCCACGCGCCATTCCAACGGCCTCGCGCATTCGCGCCCAGTCGTCCCGGGCCGGCGTCCGGGGCCGGGGCCGGGAACGCGACGGATACATGGGCACCTCCAGCGCGATGCGATCCCGCAGGGGCCCCGTGATGCGCGCCAGGTAGGCCAGCCGACGATGCTCCGGGCAATTGCAACGCGCTCGAGGATTGCCGAAGTTGCCGCAGGGGCACGGGTTGG
>CAZGYS010000192.1:0-10261 GCA_964530305.1 uncultured Leptospiraceae bacterium | reverse complement strand
TACACGTATCGAAGCCTATACGGAATCCCTTCCCGCATCCCGTAAGAATTACGTGTCCGGTGAACTGAACCCCGACATTCGGGTGCCGTTTCGCGAAATTTCCCAGAGTGATACCCTGGGCCCCGACGGCGCCCGCGAAAAAAACGAGCCCGTGCTGGTCTACGACACCTCCGGTCCCTGGGGAGACGAATCCATTCAGTGCGATGTGCGCAAGGGCATCGAAGCCCTGCGCCTGCCCTGGATCAAGAACCGGGAAGACGTGGAGGAATACGACGCAATCTACAAGGTTCCGTCCTCATCAAACGGCAACGGGGCCTCGCCCAACGGCAATGGAACCATCGGCGGCGCCCTGCCCCTGCACAATCGCCGTCCCCTGCGCGCGAAAGCGGGCGGTAATGTAACCCAGATGCACTACGCCCGCAAGGGCATCATCACGCCCGAGATGGAATTCATCGCCATCCGCGAAAATATGCGCCGGGAACAGCTCAAGGAAACCGTCAAGGACCCCAATCTGCTCAAGCAGCACCCGGGACAAAGTTTCGGGGCGAGCATTCCCGAGTCCATCACGCCCGAGTTCGTGCGGGACGAAGTGGCGCGCGGGCGGGCGATTATCCCCGCGAACATCAATCACCCCGAGTCGGAGCCCATGATCATCGGGCGCAATTTTCTCGTTAAGATCAACGCGAACATCGGCAACAGCGCCGTGAGTTCCACCATCGAGGAAGAAGTCGAAAAGATGCTCTGGTCCACGCGCTGGGGCACGGACACAGTCATGGACCTGTCCACCGGAGACAACATCCACGAAACCCGTGAATGGATCATTCGCAATTCGCCGGTGCCCATCGGAACCGTGCCCATTTACCAGGCGCTGGAAAAAACAAACGGCATCGCCGAGGACCTGACCTGGGAGCTGTACCGAGACACCCTCATCGAACAAGCCGAACAGGGCGTGGACTACTTCACCATTCACGCGGGCGTGCTCCTGCGCTACGTTCCGCTGACGGCCAATCGCCTTACCGGCATCGTCAGCCGCGGCGGTTCCATCATGGCCAAGTGGTGCCTGGCTCATCACAAGGAAAGTTTCCTCTACACGCACTTCGAGGAAATCTGCGAAATCATGAAGGCCTATGACGTGAGCTTTTCGCTCGGAGACGGCCTGCGCCCCGGTTGCGCGGCGGACGCCAATGACGCGGCCCAGTTCGGAGAACTCGAAACCCTGGGAGAGCTGACGAAAATCGCCTGGAAGCACGATGTGCAAACCATGATCGAAGGTCCCGGCCACGTACCCATGCACATGGTCAAGGCCAACATGGACAAGCAACTCGAGCACTGCGGAGAAGCTCCGTTCTATACGCTCGGACCGCTGGTCACGGACATCGCCCCCGGCTATGATCACATTACCAGCGGCATCGGCGCGGCCATGATCGGTTGGTACGGCACGGCCATGCTGTGTTACGTTACGCCCAAGGAGCACCTGGGTCTGCCCGACCGCAAGGACGTGAAAGACGGCGTGATCACCTACAAAATAGCGGCCCACGCGGCGGACCTGGCCAAGGGCCATCCCGGCGCCCAGTATCGAGACAACGCCCTGTCGAAAGCACGCTTTGAGTTTCGCTGGGAAGATCAGTTCAATCTATCGCTGGACCCGACCACCGCGCGGGACTTTCACGATCAAACCCTGCCGGCGGAAGGAGCGAAACTGGCGCACTTCTGTTCCATGTGCGGCCCGAAATTCTGCTCCATGAAAATCACCGAGGACGTGCGCAAGTACGCCCGGGAAAAAGGCGTCGAAGACGAAAAGGCTCTGGGCGAAGGCATGGAGGAAAAGTCCCGCGAATTCGCCGAGGGTGGCGGTAAGCTTTACAGTTGAGCCGGCTCCGGTGGCGCGGAGTGAAAACCGGCCACGGAACTCACGAAACGCGTGGAAGTTCGTTTATATGGGGTGGGCATTGATGAACTGCCTGGCGTCAGTGGGTCGACTTCAGAAATTTCCGCGGCTTTCGTGTATTCAGTGGCCCGTCGTTTTTTCAGATTTCTTAAGTTAGCGCTATTGACACGACCGAAATTTCCGCTTAAGATGCGGCATGAACAAACTTCCGGCGATTGCGATTACCTGCGCATTTCTTCTCGGGGCCTGCGCCATTCAACCCATAAAGGCTCCTCCGCCCACGACGAACCGCGGTGGAATCGCGCTGGATATCAGAACCCATGCGTTCGCCCATTCGACCCTATTCCTTATCAAAGTGGAGGATAAGGAAAATCTCAAGACGCCCGAAATCATCGCCGTCAACACGTGCCCGCGAACGCGCTGCTATCTGTTCAATGCGGAGCCCGGCACATATGCAATCGTGGCCATAGCTCGGGCCCGCCGGCCCATTTCCCAATCGGCGCGGGTCGGCAGCGGCTCAATAACGGTTACGGGACGCACGACCCACACCTATTTCTTCGAAGAAGACTCCATGCGCAAAAGTTTCATCCAGGTGGAACCCGGCAAGCTGACGGTGGTGGGAGGTATATTCTTCTTCCTGCGGCACCGAGGTCTTGCCCAGGCGTCACCACTTCAGAAATTCTACGCCGAAAAAATCGTACCCGGCTCCACCAGCAAGGATCAGACCGGCTTTTTCGTCTTCCAGCATACCGCGCACTTCAAGGAAATCAACAAGGATCCGGTTTTTATGGCCAAATTCAAAGAGGCCATGCAAAAGGAATTGCTCGGGACCGGATGGCTTGAACGCTTGAAGTAAACCAATCAAGAACAGGCGTAAAGTGTGAACCGGCCGCGGACACTGATACGCTTACGAACGTAACCAAGCCTCCGCGCGTCGACTTACAAGAATTCCGCGGCTTTCGGGTGTTCAGTGGCCCCGACTATTCAACTTTCAAACCAACTTGAGACCCCTTCGACCTTTAGACCCTTTACCCTTTTCTCAGACCACCTGCCGAACTTTCGACCCGTGCTTACCCTTATCCACTTCAATGCGCACCGGAATGCGCGACTTTAATTCGTTCACATGGGAAATAATCCCCACCGTTCGACTGCCGCGAATATCGTCCAGAATGGCGATGGCGCCGTCCAGCGCCTGGTCATCCAGCGTGCCGAAGCCTTCGTCGATGAAGACCGCGTCCAACTGAATGCCGCCGCTGCGCTCGGCGATGACGTCCGCCAGCCCCAGGGCCAATGAAATGGAGGCCATGAACTTTTCGCCACCCGAGAGCGTGCGCACGTTTCTGCGCGTGCCGGTATTGGCGTCGAAGACATCCAGCTCCAGGCCGGTCTGGGCCCGCCCGTCATAGGCGGCGTCGGTTACCAGCAGACTGTAACGCCCCTCGCTCATGCGCTCCAGGCGCCGCGTGGCCCGGGCAGCCACCTTTTCCAGTTGAATACCCAGCACGAAATTCTTAAATGAAATCTTGCGCTCATTATTGCCGTTGAGATCATCCGCCAGGTTTACCAGGGCCGCCGATTCCTTACCCAGATTGGCGCGACGCGCACTCAATTCAAGTCGACGTTGTTCATATTCCCGCAGGCGATTCAGCTCGGCCAGGACCGCGTCTCGTTTCGTCTCCGTTTCGGCGGCCGACTCCTCCGCTTCCCGCACCGCTTCCTTCAAGGCAACGGTGTCTTCTTCCCGACGCCCTTGAAGAGCCTTTTCCAGTTCGGCGATTTCAAAACCGACTTCCCGCGACTCGTTTTCGTAATTACGTATTTCGTTTTCCAGGGCATGGATTTCGTCTTCGCGCAGCATGGCCGCGCGAGCTTCTTCCCCATGAGCAAATTCATGCGCCGTCAGTTCCCGGTCCGCTTTTTCCGCGGCTTCCTTCAAGCGCGCGCGTAACTCCTCCACACGCTTGTTCGCTTCCGCTAGAATCCCTTCCAGGGATTTTCTCCGAGCATTCAGTTCGTCCTGGTGCTCCTTGAGCCGGCGCAAATACCGTTCGCGCTCCGCGATTTCCCGGTTCAGCTCCTCCATGGCTTGTTCGGGGTTTTCGACGCCCTGAATTCCGCGCCCCAGTTCCCGGGCTCGGCCTTCCATTTCTCGTAGTTCCGCTTCGATACCGCTCACGGCGGTTCGCGCGGCGCCTCGGCGATTCTCCATTTCAATTCCGCGTTCTCGTAATTGCTCACGCCGTTTCAGATCCTGGGACACGCGCTCGGCCTGGGCCAGAAGGCTCTCAACGGAATCGTTCAAAACCGTTATGCGTTCGCGCACCGCTTCGGGAGCGGGCATCTCCTTGTGCTCCTCCAGGCGCTTGCTTTCCGCCTCCAGGTTGAGCCGTTCTTCCCGCAAGCGCGCTTCCAGGCCCGCTACCGCCGATGCCGCGTCTCGCGCGTTGGCTTGCGCCGCCTTCAGGCGATCTTCCAGCGTGAATGGTTCCACGTCCCGATCCGCCGGATGGGGGTGCTCGTGGGAACCGCACACCGGACAGGGCTCTCCCTGAACCAGTTTACCCGCCATGGTAGCCGCGAGAGCCGTATCCCGGCGATGCTCAAGCTCCGCCGTTTCCCGCTCGTTGACTCCCAGGCGGACGCGCGCTTCCTCAAGTTCGCCTTCCAGCCCGGCGATGCGCTCGCGCCGCTCATGGACGGTTCGCGCGAAAACCGCGAATTCGCGGGCTTCTTTTTCCCGCGTTTCCTCGACCATCAAGTCCCGGCGAACCGTCTCCAGCGCGCGATGCTTCTCATCCAGTTCCGCGGGGCCGACCTTGATGGATTCAAGTACGGCGACATTACTTTCATAGTGTTCGTCCAGCCGAGCCAGTTCCTCTCCCCGCCGGCGAAGCACGGCGCGCTTGCTTTCCATTTGCCCTTGCAATTCCCGCAACGCGCGATAATCGTCCAGTCCGGAGCGAAGATTGGCGCGCGTCTCAATACGTTCACGCAGTTCCTTTTCCAGTCCGGGCAGTTGCTCCATTTTTTCGGCGTGCCGACGGGCCCCGGAAGCCAGGGATTCCAGTTCCGCCCGCCTGGCGGTGATTTCGGATTCGCTCCGGGAAAGGTCGTCCCCCAGTACGCGGCAATGCTCCAGGGCCGGACGCACTCGCTCGGCCTTGCGGGCCTGCTCCAGCGCGCGGCGATTCTGCTCCATCAGCGGCCCGCGCGATTCGAAATCTCCTCGGCGTTGCTCCAGCACGCGCAGACGCGCGAAACGATTGGCGGTCTCCACCGCGGACTGGAGCTTCATGTTGCGCGCCACGAGCGAATCCCGCAGGGATTTGAGTTCTCCGTCGAGTTTCCCCCGCGCTTCGATCAGTTCATTGCGAGTATTTTCATATTCCGCGGGATCGAATTTCTCGGCCAGAGCGGCGAGATCACTTTCCAGGCGACGCAGCTCATCCCGCCTTTCCCGCGCGTGCTCCTTGAACGCCAGGGCAATGTCCCCGTGCTCGCTGGTGGGAAAGAGCTTCTCCAGGACTTCCGCGCGGTCCTTCGTTTTCTCTTCCAGGAATTTCTGAAATTCGCCCTGGGGCAGAAGTACGATTTTTGAGAACTCGTCCGCCGTAAGGCGAATCTTCTCTCGAATCAGGGCGTTGACTTCCGAAAGTTTACCCGTGCGCGCGGTCCACTCCTCCCCCTTCAGTTCGAAGAGCTCCGCTTCCTGCGTGGGCACGTCCACCATGCCGCCGCCTTTCTTTTTGGGTCGGCGATGGGGCGGACGACGAATGATCTTATAGCGCGTCTCCCCCAGGGTAAACTCCAGGGTTACCGACGGAATGGAGCCGACCCGGGCGTAGTGGGAAAAAATATTCTTTTCATCCCGCGTACCCGTCGTGCGACCATACAGGGCGAACATCAGTCCGTCGAAGAGCGTGGTCTTGCCGGAGCCGGTTCGTCCCGAGATCAGAAAGAATTCGCCCAGGCGATCAAAATCCACCTCGGCCCTTTGATGAAAGGGCCCGAAGTTTTCCAGTACAAGACTATGGGGTCTCATGCTTCTCTCCCGCGGCTACCGGTTCGCGTCCGCCGGAGGCGCTTTCCGATCCTTCCGCCGTTTCTCCCGCGCCCACGCGACGAATCTCGCGAAACAGTTGTAGTTCACCGCCCGCCGGCTTTTCGCCGTGTAAATATTCGTAGAAGGCCGCGAAGTCCTGTTCCGGATTGACGCCGCCGGCGGACTTACGCCCCGCCAGGCCGGAGGTTTGCTTGCGAGCGGCTTGCTGCCGTACGGCCAGTAGAAAGGGAAACTTCTTGTTCAAGAGTCCGGCCGGATTCATAACGATATCGTCGTCGGTCAGCTCGATTTCCAAGTAGTCGTTTACATACTCATCAAAGGCGGTGCCGTTGAGAAACTCCTCGAACGCTCCCTTGAGGCGACGCATGTCCCGCGCCGGTTCCAGGGGTACTCGTTCCACCTGGATGGTCTTCGCGCCGGCCCCGTCCCGCTTGAGTTCAATGCTCAACAGGCCCTTGGCGTGTTCGGCTTCCGAAAAGGAATACTTCATGGGCGAACCGGAGTACCAGACATTGTCTCGAACGCGCTGGGGTTTATGCAAATGCCCCAGCGCCGTATAATCGAAACCGTCGAATATGGAAGCGGGAACATGGCCGGCCGTTCCCACATAGGTCCGCTCCGATTCTGATTCCTGTCCCCCCACGGTGAACAGGTGGGCGACGAGCACGTTCCACTCCGCGTCGTTCTTGACGGCGTTGATCTTTTCCAGGGCTTGCGCGGTTACCTGGTCATGGCCTCTTCGCGGAGCTTCTCCTTCGCGAGCGTGATCCGAATACGTGCCGGGAAACAGAAATGGGATGCCGTAGATATTAACGGGATCATCCGCCGGGCCGATGGTCACGGGTCGGTCCACCGCCAGGGGATCGGTATGAAAATGGATTCCGGACAGGGCGAAAATCTCATCCCCATAGGCCAGTCGACGGGCGCTGTCGTGATTCCCGGGAATGATGAATACTTTCAGGTCCGGATGGGAGCCGCGCAATTTGCGCAAGAATTCCGACAACAGACTCACCGCCTCCGCGGGCGGTATGGCACGATCGTGGATATCCCCCGCAATCAACATTATGTCGTATTCCGTGGTCTGAATATGTTCCAGAATGCGGTCCAGAATCAGGCGTTGATCCTCAAGCAGGGAATGCTCGTGAAAAATCTTGCCCAGATGCCAATCAGCGGTGTGGAGAATTCTCAAAGCCCATTGCCTCCGGCGGACCAGATTATGTACCATCTTCATTCCAGCCAACAAAAATTAAGTATTTTTCCGTCCAACCTTGCTGAACGCGTTCATGAACCTGGTTGACGGCGAATCCCCCGGGCGCGGCCATGCTTGTCCGTGGCACGTAAGCGTTCCGAAGAAACCCGCGAGAGAATCACCGACGCGGCCGTGAGCCTTTTCGCGCGCAAGGGGTATGCCCAGACCACCATGCGCGAAATCGCCAAAGAGGCCCAGGTCTCGGTGGGGGCTTCCTACTACTATTTCAACTCCAAGGAAGCCATCGTACTTGAGTTCTACGTACGCACCCAGGGAAAGCTGGACGAACAGGCCTCCGAAATATTCGCCGAGACCAGGGACCTCAAGGAGCGGGTGAGTCGCCTCATTCGATTTCAGATGGAGTTCTTCGCGCCCTACCGCGATTTTTTCCGTATCCTGGCGGCGGCCTCCGCGGATCCCGACAATGAACTTTCGCCGTTCAGCGAGCGGACCGCCGAAATACGGGAAAAGAGCATCGCCGTATACGAACGTGCCCTGGACGGATGCAAACAAAAGATCCCCGACGATCTGCGTCCGCACCTGCCGCGACTCCTGTGGCTGTATCACATGGGCCTGGTCCTGTTCTGGCTCTGGGATAATTCGCGCGAATTTAAGCGCACCGACCTGCTTCTGAACGGCAGCATCGCGCTCGTCATTAAACTACTGGAAGCATCACGCCTACCGTTGATGAAAACCATGCGCAAGTCCATGGTGAGTTTGCTGGGCGATTTATTTGAGGATGGTAATTCGAAGGAGAAATAAGATGCACCGCGGGGGCGCAAAGAGCACAGAGATTTTTTCGGCGTGCTTTACGAAATCAAAGTCAGTAAGTCTTCGAATCGGTCCAGATAAACCGCCGCGCCTTCCTGTTCTTGCTTGTTTCCATGGCCGAAATTACACGCGGCGAAAGCCACGTCGTTTGCCAGGGCCGCGTCTCTGTCGGACGCGCGGTCTCCCACCATGAGGCAATGAGCCGGATCCAGCCCATTGTCCCGGAGGATGGTAGCCACCAGTTCGTTCTTATTATGAATGGTCCGGTTGTCCACCGCGCGAACGGGATGGAACCAGTCCAGCGTGCCGTTCGCCCGCAAAATAGCGCGAATGTATGCTTCGCGACCATTGGAGGCGGCGTGAAAATGGATACCTCGTTCCCGAGCCTGCTTCAGGGTATCGTGGACGCCGTCGTAGTGTTCGCCCTGTCCATTGTCGATGCGCGCCACCAGATTGGAAAGCACGCCTTCGCTGAGCCCATGCCGTTCGCCTTCATCCAGTTCCGGCGTCAGGTTCTGGAAGATTTCCACGACGGGCTTGCCGATTTGCGCGACGATTTCATCGAGCGTGGGAATCTTCTCCGGCCGACCGTGCTCCGTGCGAAAACGCGTGAACTCCTCCACGTAGACCTGGTGAATCATGTCCTCGCTGGAAAAGACGGTGCCGTCGATATCCAGCAAGAAGGCTTTGATTTCGCCCGGCAGGGGCGGGCCGGCGATCAGTCCCGGACCTCCAGCGAATCGATAAACTTTTCAATGGCCTCGATGTGATCTTTTTCCGGGCGATCGAACTTCAAACTGGGTTCGTACAGGTGCTCGTCGAAGATATGGAAGTCGAAAATTTTCAGTTCGAAATCCGGCAGGGTAATAATAATATTTTCCGAATGAATATCCAGGATCAGTTTTTCGCGCAGGGCCAGCATTTCCGTAAATTTGATCAAACGGCGGAAGTCCTCGGCGATTTTCAGCAGAACTTTCTTCTTAACCTTGCCGAAGCGACGGCTTTCGAATTCAAAATCATACTTGGGCGAAAAGCGGGACAGGAATCGCCCCTGGCGGGACTTTTTGGCGGCCCGGGCGAACTCCTTGAGGTGCTTGCCCACGAGCATGATCTGATTGTCCATGGGCGTAATTTTTTCGGAGTGGCCGTCTCGAAAGAGACGATTGCGATAGCGCACGCCCATGAAGTAGCGCGTGGGCAATGTGAGGTCAGGCAGTGCTTCGCGCACGCGCCAGTAATGATAACGCTCCAGACCCAGGCGATTGAACTTGAAACGCAAGCGCTCGCGCTTACCGCGGCTTTTCCTGACACACAAATAGTCCTGCAGTTCCAGCTCCTCGGGTTTTAGAAAACGAGACTGGTCCGCGTCCACTTCGCGAAACGTGGAACCGAAGAGCGGATCCGAAGGCAATACTTCCTTGCTGACCTTGAGCACCATGCGCCAGGGCAGGCGATAAACGAACTTATAAGAACCACGCCCGATGTAGGCGTCGTTGGAGATGGGCATGAAGTCTTCCAGGAATTCGCGGTCATGGCGACTTTCCATGCGAAAGACATGGGACACGGGAAAGACGCGCTCGTAGGTTCGCCGGGCGAAACTGGATTGTCTTAATTGAAAGTCGACCGGAAGTTGCTCGGTCTCGGGAGCGGCGGTTTCCCGGGCTTTCTTGAAAGCCGTATCGATGATGGTGTCCCCCGCCATCTCGGCGATGGACTTTACCATGTTGCCGGCCTGACGACCGCCGGCGGCCACCTTGCCCCGGGCGGTTTCGATGCGATCCCGCACCCTGGTAAAGATGTCCTTGAATTTCATATGGCCTCGCGCTTGCGCCGTTCGGCGACCGACTTCTTACTTCCCGTCCAGTGCTTCCCGATAAACGGCCAGCGTATCTTTCGCGGTTTGGGCCGAAGTGAAGCGTCCGCTTTTCTCCTTATTATAGGCCCCCGCTTTTTCCCGCAAGGACGAAGATTCAATGAGTTCCTCCATGCCGCGCGCCAGCGCTCCGTCGTCGCCGACGGCCACCAGAGCGCCGCCCTTGCGGTCGTCGATCATCTCGGGAATTCCGCCTCCGGCCGTAGCCGCCACGGGCAATGAGAACGCCATGGCGTCCAGAACCGCGGTGCCCAGGCCTTCTTCCTTGGAACTCATTACGAAAACATCGGCCAGTCGGTAAAAGGGCAAAATATCCTCGCGAAAGCCGGCGAAGATTACGTTCTTTAACTTGAGGGATTGGGCGGCCGCTTCCAGTTCTCCGCGCAGTTCGCCTTCGCCCAGAATCAGCAAGCGCCA
>CAZGYS010000191.1:0-10295 GCA_964530305.1 uncultured Leptospiraceae bacterium | reverse complement strand
TGAAAAAAGTGCTTTCTGTTTCATCCATTAGAAGCACAGGCTCCGACTGATTGCTAAACCATGAACTTCGACTGTCCCATGAGACCGTGCTGGAAATGTTCATGAAGCTGGTCCGCTCTCGGGTGAACAATCGCCGTACTTCCGGTTGGATGCGCGCCTACATCCTGGGCTCGCCCCATCTGGAAAAATGGGCGATTTCCGGCCGAACGCGCCTGCGCAAGCTACTCGTGCACGCCATGGGGCGTGACACCGCGAGAGCGGTCGCTCGCTTCCTGATTCGAGAAAAGCATCTGGACGTCCGGCGTCGGGCGTATCTGCGTCGGAACCTGTATCGCTTCGGCGCCGATCCGCGAAGCCTTCGGCGTGTCTTTCTCTTCCTGATGGGGGATTTGATCGCGGGCGATGGTGAGGAAGTTCGGCGAGCGATTCGCGCTGAGTATACGGCGTCTTTTCGCTTGCGTTCCTACGAGGACGCGAAGCAGGACTTGAATCGCGGTAGCGAATTGCCTTTGCGGGTACTGAAGGGTTTGGCGGCCACGTATCAACCCGGGCGTAACTCGAAGATGCTGCGGCGAATCGCCCGAAGGGAAAAAGAACGCCGGGACGTTGAAACGGAAAATTCCCTGTTGGCCATGGCGCGGGCTTTGTATGAGTTCGGCGGGAAACAGCCCGGGACGTTCCTCGGTGAGGAACTGGACGCGCGCCTGGCCGAGTTGCCTGATTGGGGCGGACGCATCGTCGTCGTGGCGGATCATTCCGCCTCCATGCGCGGATTCGGTCATCGACTCCACAATGGCGCGGCCATCGCGGCGCTGTTGACGGAAGCTCTGCGCCGCCGAGCTCATGCGCGAGTGATTCGCGTGCCGGGAGGCGATGGGCTGTTTCCTGAATGCGAAGGCGTTACGGACATCGCCTCCGCGTTGGTTCGTGCGTACCAAGCCGATCCGGAGGTGATCATCATCCTCTCGGACGGCTATGAAAACGCCTGGGAGGGCGACACGGCTCTGGTCTATGACGCCCTCTCGAAAATGTCCCCGGCGCGTGTGCTGCACGTCGTGCCCGCCTTTACGAAGCGGGAACGCATGGAGGACCGCGCCCTATCCGGGAAGATCCCGACGGCGGCCGAAACGCTGGACGGGGGCTTGAAGACCGCCTGGCTGCGCATGCGCCTGATGCTTCACCCCGAGGCGGCCGAGGAATTGCTGACCCGCGAAGGCGACGAGCTTATGGCGAATCGCCGGGAAGGCAAGCTCCCGCCGGAAGGCGTTGCGGCGAAAGCTCGCGCGACGGAGATCGCGTGAATTGACGCGCGGACCGCGGCCATGTTGCGCCGCGGTCCGCGAAGGTCGTTTCGCGTCCCTGGTAAGGCGGGGCGGCGAAACAAATTGAGTGAGGACAAAATGAAACTAAATCCCTGGAAAAACAAAGGTTTAGCCGGCGGTCTCGCGCGCTTACTCAAGGGGCGCGAAGCGGGACCATCGGTAAAGCGCGCCGGCCTGGAGATGATTCCTCTGTTCGGAGGTATTCATCGGGAGTATGCGCCGCCCGAAACGGCTCTGGAATTGGAGCAGGTCACCGACTATGGACGCATGATTCTCAAGAATCGCTCCCGCAAGTGGACCATCGTGCCCTTGCACATGGGTTATTTTCAGTTCGGTGCCCAGAATCACGCCATGTGCCGCTCCTACATTTTGAAACCGGGCGAACGCAAGGAATTCAAGGATGCCGCGTGCATTCAAGCGGCGCAGGGCGGCTATATCAAGGAAGCGGATCGTCGTTTCATCGTATTGCCCCAGCCCTTGCGTGGGCGCGCGCTCGCCCTGAAGGGCGTCAAGGAATACGGCAAACTCTGGAAGGACATCGAGCGCTTTAATCAGTCGCTGGGGTTGAAGCATCGCGGTCACCTGGATGAATTGAAACAGGCGCGTCAGCCGGAGCTTTTGCGAACGGTTTACTTCCTGGAGACGCAACCGGAGCAAACGGGCGCCGTTTTTCTAAATCGCGGTCGCGTCGTGGGGCTGGAACTGGCTCCCGGGCCGGGGTTCTGGAAGGAGTTGCATCTACCTTTGGTGATGTACTGCTACGCGCCGTTGCGTTTGCACGGCGAACCAGTCGAGTCGCCCGCGGGTGATGAACGTCGGAGCGGAACTTTCGCCGGAGCGCGTACGCCGGATGAAGTGGAAACTCTGTTGCGGGAAATGCGTGAGGCACGGATGGAGATGACCCGGTCGCTCCTGCGCGGTCTGGGCGAAGTCTCCATGAAGGCCAAGCGTGAACAGTCCGCCGGCGAACATGAGTTGTTCACGATTGACGCCGGCGAGTTTCGCGGACAGGCGGTGCTGCGCGAAGGGGAACCGGCCTACGTTTCGCTCACCGCGGTTTGACGCCGGGTGGATGCGTGCCGACGCATTGTCGGATGCGCGGTTGCCGACGGGAGGAAGGCCCTCCCGTCGGCGTTTGTTTCGATGGGATTGGATTCGCGCGAACCGAAAAGCCTACATGGGCGCCGGTTTGAACAGCGCGAAGCTTGCTCCCGTGGGATCCTTCAGAATGGCGAAGCGCCCCTGGGGGATGTCGCTGGGAGGCAGAATCTGTTCGGCTCCCATGTCCAGCGCCTGCGCCAGGACGGCGTCCACGTCCGTCACCATGAAGTAGATCAGAAACTGAGACGGAGCGCCGTCCGCGGCCTGCGCGAAACCACCGATATCGGCGCCGCCCGTATTCCACATGGTGTAGTCTCCCATGTCTCCGCCCATGGGCATGGATTTCGTTTTCCATCCCAGCAGCTTCGTGTAGAAATCCGCCGCCATGACGGGATTGGTGGAATGCAGTTCGGTCCAGATGACGTCACCGGGCCCGACGGTGGGGCCCGACGGTTCCGCGGGCGCCTTCTTTTTGGGCGCGGCCTTCTTTACCGGTTTCTTTGTCGCGGTTGCTTTCTTTGTAGCCTTCTTGGCCGTTTTTTTCGTGGTCTTCTTCGCCGGTTTCTTTGCTGTTTTCTTTTGGGTAACCTTTTTCTTCGCGACTTTTTTAGCCGCCTTCTTCTTCGTTTTCTTCTTTGCCATGATGATTTCCTCCGAGCAGCGGGACATCGGGGGAGCAACCCCGACGCTGGTCGTAAGTTCGTCGCGGCCAAAAAGACGTCAAGCCGGGTTCGAAAAAACGGCGCGAAAATCGCCTTTCGCCGCGTCCGGGAACTAGAGATAAAGAAGCTATATTAATGGACGGGGTGTTCCGCGCTTACTGATTGGAGGAGGGGCAAGTTGCCTGGCGACCCTGGTCTTCATTGTGTCGGATCAGTTTCAGCAGGGTCAGGCGCAGGGTTTCGCGCTCGGGCTGGGAGAGGGGCGCGAGAAATTCATCCTGGGCGCTACGCCAGCGGGCTTCGGCTTCCTTGAGTATTTCCCGCCCGCGTTCGGTAACGCAGACCGCGTGGTTGCGACGGTCATTGGGATCCGGATTGCGAGTGGCGTAGCCCTGCTTCTCGAAATTATCAATCATGGAGACGATCGTGGTTCGGTCGATCCCGCAATGCTCTCCGATTGTGCGCTGATTGACGGGTTCGGAAGTGGCTATGAATTCCAGCATTCCCAGTTGCATGGGGGTCAGGCCCAGGGCCGCCAGGGAATCACTGGTCATATCCCGAAGGACGCATTCATTGTGGTGAAGTAAGTAGGCGAACCGGTGGGAAATGAGTTCAGTCAGCTGATCCTCGGCGGATTTTTCTTCCGGGAGCTGCTTCCCATCACGGCTTTTTGCCTCTGTAACCTGTTCAAGCACGGATATGTGTGGCTCCCTGGTAAGGACTATCGTTCCCTGGATTGTCTATCTCACCTGTTAGTGTAACAATTGGACAAGGCATTTTTTCCGGACTTTCCTTTTTTCAGCCTCGCCGTAACCATTTTATAATAATGGCGTCGCACCTTTGCTCCGAATTCGGCCATCTTTGAACTATTTTCATTGACGATTGATCAATTCCCTAATTATCTGCCCAGCAAATAGTCAGCCAGGCTGATCGTCAACCGAAATGAAGATCATGATCGGTGAAGATCATTTCTGTTGAAAATTATTGTCTAACGTTTTTTATAAACGTTCTGAAAAAGCCATGTCGAGCATCACCCTTGAATCCAGCGCGGTGCCGGCGGCCGGGAATTCACGCCGAGCCGCCTGGCTGTCGATTCTCATCCTGACCATATTGGCGGGAGCGGCCATTCTTCCGGGAATGTCCGGCACCCAGCTCTTGAGTCAGGGCGATGAAGCCATGCACATCACGACCGTGCGGCAGTCCCTGGAGCGGGGCACGTACGCCATGCCCAGCCTTGCCCTGGGGCCGAACTATTTTAAGCCGCCCTTGCTCTTCTGGATGGCCATGGCAACGGAGTCGCTTCTGGGGTCGGGCTTCGGACTGCTGGCGGTGCGATTGCCTTCGTTCCTCTTCGCGTTGATCACGGTCTATTTTCTATTCTTCATGCTGCGCGATTTTCGCGTTTCCAATAACCGGGCCCTGTTTATCGCCTGCGTGTATTTATTCAGTCTGGGCGTCTTTAAGTTCGGGCGTCTGCTCATGATGGAGCAGGGCATGGCCGCCGCCTTCGCCGCCATGGGCTTCTTTTTTCTGCGGTATCTGCGTACGCGTGTCGTGCTCTATTTACTGGCGGCGGGATTTATTTCCGGGGTCGGCTTCTGGTTCAAGGGACCGCTGTTTCAGTTTTACGCGGGTTTATTCCTGGCCGCCTGGGCGGGCATGCGCGTCTTTCGCTTTCGCGCAACCGCTCCCCACTGGCCGGGCGGACGAACGATTCCGTCCACGCTACGGGTCTTGATCGTGTTTCATCTGGCGGCCTTGCCGGCCGTGCTTGCCTGGTTCGGCCTATTGCTGGCCAATGACGCGGGCCGGGGCATCCTGCATTTCTTTTTCGTTACCGAAAACATAGGTAAGTTCTCCCACGAGAATCAACCCATGCTGCGTATCTTCGGCGGCTGGTTGCTGTATTCGTTTCCCTGGACCATTGTTTTCGCCGCCGGATTCATACCGGCCATGCGCGGCCCCATGCGCACGCCGGCGCACCTGGTCGGTCGTATTCTCTTAATCACGGCGGTGCTGGCTACCTTTCTGCACCTGGTTCCCAATCGCAAGGATGCCTACTATATCATTCCTTTTCTGGGGCCGACGCTGGCGGCAATCGCCCTGCTGACGGATCGTTCGGACGGACGCGAAAAGCGTCTTCTTTACGTTAACTTCTACTTCATGTTCGCGGCCTGGCTGTTGACGGCCTTCGTGATTTACGCGGCGGCGGGTTCCCTGGCGGCCATCGCGGTCGTCCTGGGGGGAGCCCTGCTGACCCTGGTCGTAATCATGCTCTGGAAATTTTTCGCCGCGGACGAATGGCGCGCCCGCCTCACGAGTTTGGCGATGGGCGTTCTACTGGTGGGCGCGGTGCAGTTCTTGATGATCCCCGCCGCCAATCGCCCGCTCTTGCCGAAAAAGTTCGCGGCCATGATACCCGGGGCCCATTCGTCGAGCACGAAGGGCGCGCAAGGAAACGCGGCCGGAAAAATCGCCGCGGCGAAGGTCTGCGTCGTCAGTCGAGAACCCTGGGACGCCATGGAGCTGCGCAATCTTCTGCCGGGAACGCAGGTGCGCCATTCTTATCCCAATGCGCCGGGCCATGGTTGCGCGGACGGCGAACATCGCGTCATTACCTTGCGCGCGGGGGAACTCAAGGCGCCGGGCTACCGTAAGGTCGGCCAGTGGAAACTCTGGCGAACCCGCATCGACGCCCGGGATATTTTGCCCAATCTGAAAACCTATAATCAAACCGGAAATCTATTCGCAAAGGGAGCCTACTATGAAACCGCGAAATAAAAACCCCTGGAAGTACGCGAAGGTTTTGAACCTTCTGCCCTTATACGTTTTCGTCGTCGCCGTGGGCGTTTACGCGGGAAGCAAGAGCTTTTCCAGGTCCGTCTCGGCGGCGCCGGCCGCCGCGACAACCTCCGCCGATTTCAGTTGCACGAATTTCTGCGGCACCTTCGTGCGATGTCTCAAGGACAACGGCAGCCTGACCACCGAACACCGCTCCATGGTGCCCGCCATTCAGGACGGTTGCTTCAGCGGCTGCAATAAGCACCAGGGCATGATCAGCTCCTGCTACCAGGGCACCGGCACCGGCTGCGAGGAAATGGTAAGTTGCTTCCAGGATCGCCTGCGCGGCATCAAAGCGAAACCCAGCGTCGCCGAAACCAGGAACATCGGCGGTTGAGCGCTCTAATTTAGTACCATCAGTCTTTTCGTTTCACGGCTTAACCGCCGGTTATCACCTCCGGCCGGCCCGGCATGCGCAACGTCGGGCCGGTCGTTCTTTTTCGTTCTTCCGGGAGCGGAAGTTTATTCGCGCCGCGGCGAATCAAGGCGCAGGCGATCCGTAGCGCGAGGCCCCAGCGATACCAAATGAATGGGCCGGCCCAGTTCTCGCCGGAGAAACCTGACGTAGCGGTTTTCCCTTTCGGTCAGCGTGCCTGGGGATGATTCTTCATCGGGTCCGAAATCGGGTCCGAACGCGCGAAAAACGGGGCGACACTGGTTCAGGGCTTGCGTCAAGCGCGCGCGATAATCCAGGCTCGCGTCGGGGGCGACGCGAATGTCGCGGACCAGGATGCGGCTTTCGCGCGTTTCCGTCTCGAAAAACTCCGCGGCCGTGTTCACGTCTCCGTCGAACTCATAAGCTTCGCAAATGAGCACTTCCTCCAGGCCGCGCAGGCGATCCAGATTCGTAAGCACGATTTCATCCACTCCTTCGGCGGTCTTGTCTAGTACGCGTACGGCGTATCGCCCCAGCACCAGATCGAACCAGCCCATGCGAAACCGTCCCTGCCAGGGGTGGCCCACATTGAATTCGTCCGGGGGAAAGGGGATCTCGGGCGCCTCGGCCGGAAACGGTCCGGCGCCGTGGCGCACGCCGTAGGCGCGTATTATGCCGTAGCGCCGTACGCGAAACTCTTCGTCTCCCAGGTATTCGCGGACGCTCTTCAGTGCATTGGCCGCGGTACAGGGAGCCGGCGTGACGTGGGGGAAAAAGCCATGGTCGCGATCCAGCAGTACGCCCTGCGCGCCTTCCAATATCAGGTCCCCGGGCGCGGGAGGGCGATTCCCGTTAGGCGAAGGGGGGCAAAGACGCAGGGCGAATTCGTGGCAGTTGCGCGCCAGGGCGATTTCATCTATATCATTCAGGTACTCCCATTCTGTTTTCATCTCCGCCGGCGCATTCTCTGTGAGGAGTTCGTGGGCCTTCTCGCGGTAGTGATCTCGAATGGAAGTTACCAGGCGCTTCGCGGACTCAAGGGAACGACAATGGTTCACGCGCAGGCTGGGAACATCGCCTCTTTCGGCGTCGAGCATGGCCTGGCCCACGCCCCGTCCGCAACTACCGTGACGATCGCCGGCGCGGGCGATTTCGCGCATGCGATTGATGATTCCGTGATAGGGCGTGACGATGAGGCACTGCTCATGGATTTCAAGCCGCTCCAGGGCATCACTGACGCCTTTTTCGCGCAGAGCCGCGGCTTCTCGCAGAAGGGCGGGCGGATCGATGCACATGTCCCGGGAAAGATGCGTGCGCGTTCCAGGGACGAAGCCGGCGGCTCCGAATTGCGCGAAGACGTGGGAGCGACCGTCGGGCGTCGTTACTTGATGGGCCGCCTGGGGACCGCCATTGTAGCGCATGACGGTCCCGGCGCCCGTTTCCCTGGCGAGGTAGTCGACCGTGGCGCCCTTGCCCTCATCGCCGAAGGCAAGACCGATTATGACGTGAACCGTTCTCAAATTACGGGCGCGAAGTCGTTACGGGCTCGCTCCGTCGCCTATTTCGTAGCGGAACTCGGCTCACAGGCGCCTGGAACCGCCGCTGCGATTCACGCCCCCGTCTCCGGGTAGGTCCGGTTGAACGCTGGTCGTTCCGCCTCGGCCGGCGGCAAGACCTTGCAGGGCGCGCGCCGTTTGCTCCACGCGATTTACGGAGCTTTCGCGTCCGCGCAGGTCCTTGATGTAGTTGTCCAGATCTCCGTCGCCTTCGAACAATGCCAGGGTCCCCAGCATTACGTCCAGTATGGAACCCGCGTCGTCGATGAGCAGGATGTTCTCCCGGGGCAGGACCGCGGCCCACTGATCCAGAATGAGTGTGTCGTCGTACTGGGCGTAGGCCGATTTCATTTCCTCGGTTGCGACGCGTTCGGACGGATCGTAATCGAACTCGTAGACGGTAAAATTGCTGTCTTCGCCGGTTTCACCCTTGGGGGAAGCGATGTCCTTGAACTTCTTGATTTCGCCGTTTACTTCCACCTCGACGCGAAACTCCGTGGGCTCTTTCTTCTTCTCATGAAAGGCGTAGTTCTGGACGATTACCTTGTAATGGCCCGCGGGAGCCTGGCCCTTGGACCAGCGAATGTTCTCCACGGGCTTGGTGGTTTCCCCGCGCACGTTCATGTCCACGTCCAGCCATCCGCCGCAGGATGATTTCTTATTGCCGTAGTAGATTTCCTCTCCGTGGGGCGTGATGATGTGCAGGTCCAGGTCGTTCTTGTTGTTCCAGATCAGCGAAGCCCGCACGTCTACGTTCTTGTATTGGCCGCCCGCGGCTTCGACTCTCTGCATGATTTCAGCATCGATGTCCGCCTTGCGTTCCTCAAAACTCTTCCGGGGAAAGATCAAGAAGACGTGAAACTTTTCTTGTAGTTCGCGAAAGATGGTTTTCGCGTCGATGTCGGCGTCTTCGTCGAAGCCGCAAACTTTCCTGATTTCCTTCTTGTCCACCTGGGGGTAGAAGCCCTCGTCCCCCACGAAAAAGAAGTAACCCTTGCGGCCCTTGTTGAGGCATTCCAGTTTCGTGTGGCGCGCGTAGTAGTAGGCGGTGAGTTCATAGGATTCCTGTCCCGAACCGCCGCCGCCTTCCTCCAGCCAGAACTTGCTGAGCACTTCGTCCAGGCGATTGTCCGCCTCGAATTGGCCCACCTGCAGGGGAGCGCGGTCGGCCTTGGCGTCTCCGATGGCCGCGAAGCTGATGGCCGGGCCGGGCACGTAGGCCTTCATGTCCAGTTGACCCATGAACATGGGAAGTTTTTCATAAACGATTTTCGTATCATCGCCCCGGGAGCGGGTGACGTCCAGCGCGACAACGATGGCCGTGTCGTTCATGCATTCACGAACGGCGCCGCTGGGGTCAAGAATGCGATGAACCTCTCTTCGCGCCGCCGCGGAAGCCGCGTCGGTTCCATAACCTTCATAGGACCAGTGATCCGTATTGGAAGAACGCGATCTTCGCGCTACATCGCCGCTGTAATGTCCGCCACCCATACTCTTGCTCCTTACATCTCGAATTCCATAAATTTATGTGGACCGTAAAGCTCTTCGCGTAGTTCGTCCAGCTTTTGATACATTTCCCATGCGTCCCGCGCGCGACTCATGGCGCCTGGCAATACGAAGAAACGCACGAAGCGTTGAAAGCGTTCGTCCACCGAATCAGGCATGCCGTCGGTCTCAACGTCTCCGCCCAGTAAATAGATCATTGTTTTCCCCAGGGAGTATAAGTCCGAGGGAGGAATGGGGGGCTTTCGCTCCAGCACTTCCGGCGGACTGTACTTCTCATTGTGCGCCTTGAACCCCTGACCGGTCTGAGAAGGCTTGAAGGCCGCGTAACTCCAATCGATCAGATAGACATTGTGATCATGGGGGCGAACGATGATGTGGGCCGGATCGATATTGCCGTGAATGATGCCCAGGCTGTGAGCGTATCCCAGCACCGACAGGGAACGGCGAAACATCCAGAGCACGTGTCGCGCGGGAACGCCGTCCTTGTATTTTTCCCGAATGCTGTAGAGGTCGTGACCTTGCAGGCGTTCCAGGATCACGCCCTGGCGATTGTCCGAGGTGCGAAACTGATCGATGAGTTCGGGCAGGTGCTTGCGATAGCGGCTCTCTTCGCCGTGGAGGATGCCCAGGGTTCGAACTTCACACTGGAGTAGATCGTTATCCTGGGGGTTCCCGGCGATTTTGACGGCCACGTCCATGCCCGGTTCCGGATCCAGGCGGACCCCTTCGTAGACGGTGGACAATTCCCCGTGAGCCAGCACCGCGCGCAGGCGATACTGCCCCTTGCCGGTCTTAACCATATTGGCGTCCTGTTCAGGCATTTTTTCGGTCTCGGGGGGCGGAGCCGGTTGAACGGGCGCCGCGGATGGTTTGTCTTTTTTGGGGCGTCCGAAAATCCGATGCTTAAGAAAGTCGTAAACATAGATCGGAA
>CAZGYS010000190.1:0-10342 GCA_964530305.1 uncultured Leptospiraceae bacterium | reverse complement strand
CCCCAGCCGCTCGGCCTCATGCAGACTCTCCAGCGTCATGGGCGGCGGAACCACATATACCACCAGACCGATTTCATGCTCTCGCGCGGCGCTTTCCAGATCAGGAAAGGCGGGGAGTCCGTCTACGGCCTGAGCACGAGGGTTGATGGGGACCACGGTGAAGTTCTTCCGAACCATATCTTTCAAGATAATGTTCCCGAACTTGGAAGCCTGATTCGTGGCGCCCACGAGCGCAAGTACAGGTTCCGTACGAAGATATTTTACAAGATCCAGGTCCATTGTCCAACCCCTGATTAGCGTATTTATTAAATTAGACGTTGATGCCTCAAAACGGTTACGGAAACACATAACGCCTTGAAACCAGCACTGAATCATATAACGGCCGACCGGATGCCGGCATAATGTGCGCGGGCCGATTCGGAATTTCGACGCCGGCGGCTCCCAGACCCATGGACTGATCCACGACCAGCAACTTCAAGACCGGACGCCTGGCATCCGACGACGGCTTCGCGGACCTGAAAGAAACTTCAATCGTGTAGCTTCCCGACGATCCGGGATACATAAGGAATGATTCCCATTGTTCGAAATCAATCAAACGTCGAACGAAAGTATATCCCGGTTTCGGGTCCTCCGTCTTCTTTTCCCTGGTCGTGATTCCGTTGACGCGAACGGTTTCAATAATCGCGTTTTGCCGGTTGATGAACGCATGCAGCCCGCGGGCACCGCGCGAAGAACTTAATCGAACCTTTACCGTGCGAAGTCCTTTTCGCGTTTTATCGGCGATGATTCGAGCCCGGGGGCCGCGAAACTTCCGCCGCGCCCGGGTTTCCCGTCGCAGGGGAGCACCCATGGATCCGGGACAGACTTTCAATACGGGCAGAAACTCCTTCACGTGTCCGGTCTTCGGGTCCTTACCCAGAAAATGGGAGGTCCAGGCATCCGACGCCGGATCGCACGTTATCCAGGCTGTCCTGCCATCACTTACGCTATGGGCGAAGATAATGGAATCGGGCCTGGGATGCGCGGCATCGAATTTACTGAATATTGAAGCCGCCGCCAGACAAGCCATTACTCCGCACAAACCCGTGAGAATAACCGGCCTGAGCAAAAGGCGAAAGATATCCAGCATCGGAAACAAGGGCACCATCGCCATGGCCACCACCGGCATCACGAACGCGATGGCCCGCAATGTAAGGCCCTCCATGGCAGTGAGTAAAATGCCGCCGGCAAAATAAACCCAGACCGCGGTAAACAGGCCGTAGGCGATCAAGGTCGTAACGGTGGCCATTTGACGTTCTTCTTGATACGCCGCCGCAATCAAGAACCCGCAGCAGATCAATAGCGGCCAGGTGAAAAAGAAAGCCGCTCCCGGCAGGAAGACTGCGGACAAGAGCGTGAACAACGCCCACCATCCCATCCCGCCCAGTAGCACGCCGGCCATCCCTCCATGACCTCGATAACGGCCGTACAACCAAATCATCACCAGCACCGCCGATAGAGTATAGGCAATGCGATACCAGATTACATTGTACGTGTCCCCATTCGGCATGAAGGCGAAACCGGGATGCAGCAGGTTTACAACCCATCGCAATAAAAGCACCAGGACGACGGCGCCCACCATGCCGCCCAGGGTAAAGAGCATGCCTCGGCCGACCGCGCGCAACTCAATGACGCGACGACGCCATCCATAGGCCACGCAAAGCATCCATGCCACGCAGGCTACGCCGGCAAGAATACGTCCGACCAGGTTCGGATAGCGGATCATGAGCGCGTCTAGATTGAAGAACGTGGCCGAACTCTCCGTAGCCGCCGATGGAAATTCCCGAGCGAAACTTCGCGTCAACCGCGACATGATTTGTGCCTGATGACGCAACGTGGCCTCATCCAGGGAATCATGGGTGTCCAGCATTGAATGATAGGCGGACACATCACCCAGATAGGCGAAATTCAAACCGGGTATGCCCAGTTTCCGGAAAGGCGAAAAATCAGTGTCATTGGGCATCAAGCGATACACACTCGCCGCCAGGGATGTGCCTACCGGATTGGGTACGTCGGCGGCGAAGGCACGCACCAACGCTTCGTCGCCGCCGGAAGTTTCAAACAGTATGGTCGGCCCGGTCCGACCGCGGCCTTCGAAATTCAGTACCAGGTCCACGTCCTTCGCATAGCGGTGTTCACGGATAAAAGCGCGCGCTCCGAGTAAGCCCAGCTCTTCGCCGTCGGTAAAAAGGAAGATGATATTATTTCGCGGTGTGGGCCCATTCTTTACGGCGCGTATGGTCTCCAGCATGGAAGCGACGGCGGCCCCATCGTCGTTAGCGCCAGGCGCGAAAGGCCGCGAATCATAGTGGGCCATGACGAGCAGGGTGTTCTTGCCGGGCTTTCCCTTAATGCGCGCTACGACGTTTCGTACGCGCGCCCCCACATGAATGTTCAGAAATCCCGAACGGGCAATAAAGCGCGGCGTTGACTCATGGGCGACACCCATGGCGCGTAACTGCTCGACAATGTAGCGCCGCACTCTCTCGTTGGCTACGGTACCGGTCGGGTGCGGCTCCCGAGCAATCACCTTCACATGGTTTTTTATCGCGGCCGGCGTAATCCCCCCGAGCGCGTCGACACCCGCGGGTGGCCGCAAGTCACGCGTCACGGCCAGAACCGCGACGCATACATAGGCGATCGTCAAGCCGTACCCGAGCAAGGCTCGCTTATTGCTAATCATTCGGATACTCGCGTAAAGCGAACAAGCGGCTCAGGCATCAGCGAGCAGCTTGCCGGACTTGGCCCAATTTTCTCGCGACACTTCCTCGATGACGATATACGTCGCGGCCGGCGGCTTTCCGGCGACCTTCTCCATGGTGGAAGTAAATTCGCGGGCGATTTCCTGCTTTTGTTCCTTCGTCAGGTTACCGGCTACTTTTACGTTGATATAAGGCATCAGGTCTATTGGTTGCCCGGGAATTCGCTGTCAATCGCTTCTCGCCACCGAATTCTCTTTACAAGAGAATCGCGGACGAAATCCCTTCCTCATGGAACGTACGGGTATTTTCATTCTTTCCACGGGTACGGAACTTTCCACCGGACGCTCCACCGACACCAACGGGCCGTACATCGCGCGCTCATTGTCCGAGGAAGGTTTTCACGTACGCGGCATGTCCATCATTCCGGACGATCCCGCGGCACTGGTAACGGAACTCAAACGTCTTCGAGACCTCCCCGAAATTCAAGGCGTGATCATGACCGGCGGCCTCGGCCCCACGGAAGACGACCACACCGTCGACGTCCTCGCCGAATTCACCGGCGACGAAACCATGGAAGAACCCGCGGCCCTGCGTAAGTTGGAGCTGCTGGCCCGACGCCTGAAGATGCGCTTCGACCCGGAAGCGGCCCGACGCCAGGTACGTGTTCTTCGCACGGCCCGCGTATTGAAGAATGAAAAGGGTATCGCTCCGGGAATGTTCGTGCGCCGGGACGATTTTTTCACGGCCGCCATGCCCGGAGTGCCGCAGGAAATGCTGACCATGTACCGCGATGAACTGCTTCCGGTGCTGAAGGAAAACTACCCTGGACGCCCGATGTTTCGTCGCGTCTTCCATTTGTACGGCATCGGAGAATCCGTTTTTCAATCGCAGTTCTTCGGTATGCGCAATCGCCGCGGCGATGCTCCTCCCGCGCTTCCGGGTCTTCCCGTGGATCGAGAAGCATTGAGTCCCGATTTCAACTGGGGGGTTACCGCCGCGCGCGGACTGATTAAGATTTTCATGGAATCCTTCGACGAATCCGAAATCGAACGTCTCCACGAACTGGCGCGGAAAGGCTACGCCGATCACTATGTGGAACGCAACGCTCAGACGGAAATCCATGAATATTGTTTACGCGAAGGCCTTACCATCGCCCTGGCTGAATCATGTACAGGCGGTCTGGTCGGGAAGATTCTAACCGACATGCCCGGTAGTTCCGGCTACCTCAAGGGCGGCGTGATCGCCTATGCCAACTCCGCCAAAACCGACTTGCTGGGGGTCCGCGACGAAACCCTGGAGGCGCATGGTGCCGTCAGCGCGGAGACGGCCCGAGAAATGGCCGAGGGTACCGTTCGCGCCTATGACGTCGATTTCGCGGTTTCCATTACGGGCATCGCGGGCCCGGGCGGCGGTACCGAGGACAAACCGGTGGGAACGGTTTATACCGCGTGCGCCGGCAAGAACCGCGAATCCCAAACCCAGCACTTATTCCTCCCGCTGGATCGGGATCGCGTCCGCGAATACTCCGCCAACCTGGCGCTTTTCGCCCTCTATGGTTTCATGGCCCGCGGCGATTGACCGCGGCGCCCTATAACGAAATAAATTCACCCTCGGGACCGTGATAAGCACGATACATTCCCGACGTATTGAACGGCATGGCAATCTCACCGTCGGCCGAGACCGCAATGAAGCCTCCATCGCCTCCCAGCTCCGCGATTTCGGCCAGGGCGATTTCGCACGCCTCCGGTAATGAACGTCGATCATATTGCACCAGCATCGCAACGCGCATGGCCGCCTGGGTTCTGAGAAAATATTCGCCGCGACCGGTGGATGAAATAGCGCAGACCCGATTGTCGGCGAACACTCCCGCTCCCGGCACCGCCGAATCGCCTATGCGACCCGCCAGCTTATTGGTCATGCCGCCCGTGGATGTCGCGGCCGCAAGATTGCCCGTCGCGTCACGAGCAACGGCACCCACCGTTTGAGGGTGCCCGGGCGGTCCCATGTGATCCATTTGAATGGTATCGCCCGCCGCCAACCATTGTCGTCGTCGATACTCCGTGATGAAGTACTCCGGCGATTCCATCGGCAGTTCATGCAATCGCGCCAACTGTTCGGCGGCCGAGCCGGAGAGAAATACGTGCGGCGTTTTTTCCAGCACGATCCGCGCCAGGGCGATTGGGTTGCGCGTTCGCTTGAGGGCGGTCACGGCGCCCGCGTCCCGAGTTTCGCCGTCCATAATCCCGGCTTCCATTTCAATGCGTCCCCTGCGATTCAAAACCGAACCGCGTCCGGCGTTGAAATAGGAGCAGTCCTCCAGGACCATGACGCTTGCTTGTACCGCGTCCATGGCCGAACCACCCGTCTCCAGAATTCCGTAACCGGCCGCGAGCGCTTCCCGTAAGCCCGTTTCGCATTCTTCTTTTTTTTCCGGCGGCGTCTGTACGGCACCGGCTCCGCCGTGTATCACCATGCGAATCATTTTATGGTGGACCCCTTCCCCGGAGCTTGTATATTTATAATTTCCATGACGAACGATATGAACCAGCCCCCCGATCCTTACGCCGAAACGACGCCTCGCGGCGGCGGCATGGGTATGCGCCTGCTCATTACCATCGGCGGGCTCGTGATTACGGTCATCGGTGCGATTGTACTGGGGGTCAATCTCCTTAACAATTATAGAAGTGAAGGGAAAACCGAGAAGAATACTACCGAAAAACGTCGTTCAGTATCGGCCCCCATCACCAGTCCCGACTCTCCCGGCGGCATGACCGAACCCGACGGGCCGCCCGACAATCCCGATGTCAATACCGGACCGTCCGGTGAACCGGAAGTCAGAGTCGGCAATCTAGCCGGCAAGTACCTGGACGTCGCCCGCGTCCCTACGAAATATAATTACGTATACTACCTGGGCCTGTATAAAAATACGGGTTCCGCGGATCTCCGCAAACCCAAACTTGAAATTCAATTCCTGGATGAATCCGGCTCCGTCGTAAACAGCCGAAAATATTATTCTTACGGAGCTCGGGGACGAATCGCCCCCGGGGAAAGCGTACCGTTTCGCATTCGCGTCGCCGACGAACCGGCGCATACATCCTGGCGCATTCTGCACCAACCCAAGGCACCGTATACGAAGCGCACTCGCCTGAAACTGAAAATCACCAACGCCCGTATCGGTGCGCCCGAGAAATACCGGGGCCACACGGTCACGGGGACGATTACCAATGAAGATTCGGCTACGGCTTCCCTGATCAAGCTCATCGCCCACGTACGCTGCGAGGATGGAAGCATATGCGGACACAACACGTGGTATCTTTCGCGTAAGACGCTGAGTCCCGGCGAAAGCGCCCAGTTCAAATTTCATGTTCGTAACATCAAAGGTCAACCCACGAAGCTGATCATGGACTACACCGGGTGGGCCAAGTCTCGTTCGTCCTCCGCCGGCACACCCACCCCGAATAAATCACCGCGCAAGGGCGGCGGGGCCGCCTGGCCCGAGTAAATTCAAGCGCCCCGGTTCCCAAAATGAGTCTGAAAGTCGCCAATCTAAGTAAAGCATACAAGCGTCCTTTTTCGCGCACGCCGCCTTTGGAGGCCGTGCGAAACGTGAACTTCGAAATAAAAACGGGCGAAATCTACGCCCTGCTCGGACCCAATGGCGCGGGAAAGTCCACGACGATTAAGATGATTGCCGGGCTGATCATGCCTACGGCCGGAAGCATTGAAATCAACGGCCGCAACATGGCGGGGCGCGACGCCCGCACCTACAAGGAACTCAGCGCCATTCTGGAAGGCATACGAAACGTCTACTGGCGATTGACGCCGCTGGAGAACCTGCACTACTTCGCCAACCTTCGCGGCGTGCCGTCTTCCGTCGTGGAAAGTCGCGCCGAGGAACTGCTGGCCATGCTGGAAATCGACGGCAAGAAGAGAAACCAGAGCCAGCACCTTTCGCGTGGTATGCTGCAAAAGTTGGCCCTTGCCGCGGCCCTCATCACGGACCCCAGCGTCCTGCTGCTGGACGAACCCACCCTGGGTCTGGACGTCGCCAGTGGTCGCAAGATCAAGGATGTAATTCAAGACCTGGCGCGAAACCACGGTAAGACGATATTGTTGACTACTCACCAGATGGACCTGGTTGAGGAGCTCGCGGATCGCGTCGGAATAATTCGCAACGGCGGTCTGATCCGCGAAGGCACCCTATCGGATCTCAAGGCGATTTTCAAATCATACATCTATCGCTTCAAGGTTCGCGGACGGTATCGCCCGCGCAAGGAATGGAAGGATAAGAACGGCGCGAAGATCATCGGCGACAGGCCGGACGTGACCGAGTTTGAAATGGATTGCCGCGACAATGCGGGCGTCTATCGCGTTATATCAGCGCTCAAGACGGAAAAGAAGGAACTCATTTCCATGGGACGCATAGTGGAAGACCTGGAGGAAGTTCTCCTGATGGTGTTGTCCGAGCAAGAGGGAGCGTAAACGAATCATGAACGGCTTTTTCCATATGCTCAAGGATTTTCTCCTCATCGTAAAGGCGGAGTTCAAACGCGACCTCCTGTACATGAAACGATACCCGCTGGAACCGCTTTCGTTTCTGTTTTTCATGTACATGATTCTCATCGCCGTGCTGGTGGGTTTTTCCCAGCTATTGCCCGACGGCGGCCGCAAACTACTGAATCAGGAGTTGATGATTCTAGGTTATTGCCTCATGCAATTCGTAATGGCAACCCAGATGGGCTGGTCCGGGCAAATTCAAAACGAAAGTCAGACCGGCACCCTGGAGCAGCTCTCCATTTCGGGGCACACCCTGGGCGGAGTTTTGCTTTCGCGGGGCATCGCGCAGTTTCCTCGTCAGGTTCTGAGTTTCTTTCTGCTCTTACTGGCCTACAAGGTCAGCATCCCGGAGGCGAACATTCGCCTGGATCTCTTCTATAAGGCGATTCCCATTTTGTTCATTACGGCAATCGGTATATTCGGTGTATCGTATGTCTTCGCCGGTATCACCTTGCTTTTCAAGCGAGTCGGTTTCTTTTTTCAGATAATTAATTTCGCCTTCCTGGGTTTGTTCTGGCAGAATCGCGCGAAACTCGAGGAAGGCAGCGTCACCGCGTTGCTCTACGACATTTTTCCGCCGTCGGTCGGTCTCGCGAATCTCCGGGAGGTACTCATCCAGTCCGGCGGCCAAACCGCGGAACATAGCCTGAGCACCGGACCATTGTATTTGCTCATGATTTCCCTGCTCAGCGTGGGTCTCGGGTATTTCGCGTTCTACAGAATGGAAATCCGCGCGCGACGACAGGCGCTGCTGTCCCAGTACTGACCCTTTCCGTTTTTCATTTGACAGACCCCGCGTTCAACCCTTGATGGGGGTACCAGCCGCGCTCCAACGCGGTTATCAGGAGCCCCACATGGATTCATTCGCTCATTCCAAATACTACGCTAAAAAGAAGTTTTTTAAACTATTCGGCGGTGCCATTCGTATTTTCGACGAAACCGGTTCCACCTTGCTCTTCTACATTAAGCAGAAAGCCTTCAAACTGAAGGAAGAGATCATCGTCTACGCCGACGAGTCGGAGGATAAGGAAATTCTCAAGATTAAGGCTCGCAGCATTATCGATCTGGGCGCCACCTATGACATCACGGACGCATCCACGGATCAGAAGGTGGGTGCTCTTCGTCGCAAGGCCCTCAAGTCCATCCTCAAGGATACCTGGGAAATCCTGGATACATCCGATGACGCCATCGCCACCGTAGCCGAGGACAGCCTGCTCATGGCCTTGCTGCGTCGTTTTCTTTCCAACTTGATCCCCCAGAGTTTCCATATCGACATGGGGGACGACACGGTAGGTATCCTGAAGCAAACCTTCAATCCCTTCGTGCCTCAGTTTCGCGTGGATTTCAGCATGGACTCCGGCAACAAACTGGACCGTCGCCTCGGTATCGGCGCGGTTATCCTGCTTCAGATTATCGAAGGTCGCCAGCAGTAAGAAACCTCCCGGCCCCCCACCCCGGGGCCAAGCTCGGGCACATGGCCGAAGACAGGCACTGGACCAATGCGTTTCGCATCAAGGGTCGGAAGTCCATCTACTTCTATTCCCTGGTTATCGGTGTCGTCTCCGGCCTGGGCGCCCTGGGCTTTTATTACGGTCTGCATTACGCCGAGCTTTTCACTCACGGCCTGGCGTCCCTGACGCCCGACTATCTACTCTACGGTCACGGCGCCGGAGGCCCTTCCCCTAATCCCTGGATTCTGTTTTTTCTGCCGGCCGCCGGCGGACTGATCGTCGGAATTCTCGTACATTTGTTTTCGCCCCATTCAGGCGGCGCGGGCACCGAGACCCTTATCGACTCCTTCCACCAGCGCGAAGGGCGCATCGACGCGGAAGTACCCCTTGCGAAGTCCGCCGGAACGATATTCACTCTTTCTTCCGGAGGCAGCGCCGGTCATGAGGGCCCTACTGCCTTGATCGGGGCCGGTTTCGGATCCATACTGGCGGGCCTGGTCCAGGCAGGCGCACGGGCGCGAAGAACATTGATGCTGGCCGGAACCGCCGGCGGACTCGGCGCTATTTTTTGCGCGCCCTTCGGCGGCGCGATGACCGCGGTCGAAGTAATCTACAAGGAAGACATCGAAAGCGATTCCCTGGTTCCCTGCGTCATCTCTTCCGTCACGGCCTACCTGGTGTTTACTGGTATTACCGGCAAGGGCTCTATCTTTACAATCCCTTCCCTTGAATTCACCTCTTCCTGGGAATTGATCTTCTACTTTATACTCGGGCTCCTTTGTTATCCCGCCGGGTACCTCTTTACGCGAACCCAGCATTTCGCGCGCGGATTCTTCGGACGCCTGAAAGTTCATCCGATTCTTAAGCCGGTACTGGGCGGCCTAGCCATAGGTGTTTTCGCTTTGATCTTTCCGCAGGTTATCGGAAACGGACATGATTTTCTACAACATGTAATGATGGGCCGTTCGCCTCTTCCCGGAAGCACGGGCCCGGCGTTGGCCGGATTCTTTCTCCTGGTTGCCGTCTTGAAGGGAATTTCCACGGCCTTTACCGTAGGCTCGGGAGGATCCGGCGGCGTCTTCGGGCCGTCCCTCTTCATCGGCGGAATGCTGGGCGGAAGTGTCGGAACCCTGGCGGGTCATCTCTTTCCAGGCTTACATGTTTCCATATCAGCTTTCGTGCTGGTAGGCATGGCGGCGTTTTTCGCGGGCATTGCTCGAACGCCCATCGCCTCCATGATCATGGTGAGCGATATGATCGGTAGTTACAAACTTCTGCCCGCCCTGATGATCGTATCCATCGTCGCCTTTATTCTCCACCATCGCTGGTCCATCTATAAAGGGCAGGTTCGCAATCGCTTTCAGTCTCCTGCCCACTACTGGGACATGAATCTGGATATCCTGGAGAAAATGACGATCGCCGCGGATTTTCCGCGTTATCGTGCGAAGGCAATCGTGAAAAAAAGCCTGCTGCTTTCCCAGCTCGAGGAAAAGGCCCTGGATATTCAGGCCAGTGACTTCGTCGTCGTGGGCGAAGCCGGCGAATACCACGGGATGATTTCCTTGCGCCAGGTCCGATTGACGCGGGACCTGG
>CAZGYS010000189.1:0-10371 GCA_964530305.1 uncultured Leptospiraceae bacterium | reverse complement strand
CGCTGGCCGTGCTGCAACTCGAGGAAGTCTTCGACTATAATAAGGAGCGCGAAGCCGAACTTGTCTTCACGACCAAGGAGAGCGGCCACCCCGGCGTCGCCGAACTCTATGATCGGGACGAATTCTATCTGGCGGGCGCGGTCAAGGTATTGAATCGCCCCGCGCTGCCCGTGCTGGTTTCCCCTTTTGGAGAGCATGAAGCGACCCCCGCCGCGGTACGCGCGAAAATCGCCGCGGGCGACTGGAAACGCGTGACGGGATTTCGCGTAGAGACTTTGCCCCATCGCGCGCTGGAATTTATCCTGGCGAGCGCGCTGGAAAACGCGGACGCCGTGCATTTACACCTGGGAGCCGTGGCCGATTCGTTCCAGCCCGAAGATCGCGCGCAAGCCTTCGCCGCTTTACTGAAATCGTATTTCGCCGGGGCCAATGTGCTGCCGGGGCAGCATCCGACTCGCCCGCGCTACGCGGGCCCCCGTGAGGCGATTCTCCACGCCTTGATGGAACGCAACTACGGGTGCACGGATATCGTCATTACGCGGGATTACGCCGGCGCCGGTAACTTCTACGGCACCTACGATGCCTTCGATATCTTCGAGGACTTCGACATCGAGGAACTGGGCATTCGCCCCATTTTCCAGGAAAATATTTTCTACTCCGGTTCGGAAGAGCGTTTCTTCTCCCGGGGCCAGGGCGAATCCTCCGAATTGCGGCCCTGGAATGAAAGGGAAGTCCTGGAGATTCTGGAAGCCGGAAGCGTTCCAGGTCCCGAGTTGATGCGTCCCGAAGCGGCGCGAGCCCTGTTGAAGAAAGGCTGACCGAAAAATTCGAGCCGAAGGCGCCTGTATTGCTTACATTAGCGGCCTCATTTAAAGTCAAAGGAAAGATTGAATGACCACCACCACGAACCAGGACCTGGAGCGCGCAGTCGTAGAGCTCAATGAGCGTTTCAAGGATACGGATGAAATCATCCGCTGGGCCATTGAAAGATTCGGAGACGATCTGACCCTGGCCTGTAGCCTGGGCGTGGAAGACATGGTGCTCGTGGAGCATCTGGTTCGCAACGCCAAAGACCTGGGAAAGGCGGTACCGCCCATCTTCGTCCTGGACACCGGACGTCTGCATCAGCAAACCTATGATGTTCTGGATGAAGCTCGCATCAAGTACGGCATTGAATTCGAAATTTATTTTCCCGACAAGGATCGTGTTCAGGAGCTTGTGAGAACCAGGGGCGTGAATTCGTTTTATCAGTCCGTGGAGAATCGCAAGGAATGCTGCGGCGTTCGCAAGGTGGAACCGCTGGGTCGCGCGCTGTCGGGCAAGCAAGCCTGGATCACCGGTCTGCGTCGCGCTCAGGCCGTGACGCGTTCGGACGTGGCCATGGTGGAGGTCGACGACGGTCACGGTAATATTTTCAAACTGAATCCCCTGGCGGATTGGAGTGAAGAGCAAGTCTGGGACTACGTTAAGGAAAAAAAGATCCCCACCAATGTACTGCATAAACAGGGTTATCCCAGCATCGGTTGCGCGCCCTGTACTCGCGCCATTCATGAAGGCGAAGACATTCGCGCCGGCCGCTGGTGGTGGGAGAACCCGGACATGAAGGAATGCGGCCTGCACGTGGCCACGCCCCTTCCATCGGCGGCCGACTAAGCGCGTCACGACGCGGGGCACGCTGAATTGGCGCACGAAATCGGAATGGTATACCTGGTGGGCGCGGGTCCCGGAGACCCGGGTCTGTTGACCCTTCGCGCCGCCGAACTTCTCAAGCAAGCCGAAGTTGTTCTGTATGATCGCCTGGTGTCCCCGGCCGTGCTGGAAATGTCCGCGCCCGAAGCCGAGCGCGTCTATGCCGGCAAGGACAGGGGCGATTCCAGTCCGCGCAGGCAGGCGCGCGTTATCGACTTGATGATTGAATTCGCGCGCGCCGGGAAGACGGTAGTGCGCCTCAAGGGCGGAGATCCCTTCGTATTCGGACGCGGAGGCGAAGAAGCCCTGGCGCTACGCAAGGAAGGCATTGCGTGCGAAATCATCCCCGGCATCAGCGCATCGGTCGCGGCGCCCGCGGCGGCGGGTATTCCCGTGACTCATCGCGGTATCGCCTCGGCGTTCGGGGTCTTCGCCGGTCACGAAGCCGGAACCGCCGGCACCGATGGAAAGTCCGGAATTGACTGGGACGCCGCCGCGCGCATGCCCACGGCCGTATTCCTGATGGGCGTGGAACGTTTACCGCGCATCGTCGCCGCGCTGCGGGAGAACGGTCGCGATGCCGCAACCCCCGTGGCCGTGGTGGAAAGCGCCACCCGACCCGAACAGCGCGTCGTCACCGGAACCCTGGAAAACATCGTGGAGGCCGCCGCGCATCTGAGCCCTCCCGCGGCCGTCATTGTGGGGGAAGTGGTTAACCTCCGAAACGATCTCAACGGCCCTTGAGGGGCGCGGCCGAGGGACCCGCCGACGGCGAACGTTTTAAATAGGGCGTACTTTCGCACTCGGCCAGGCCGCGAAGATCTTTTAGAGCCCGGCTGTCCTTCATGAACCCCAGGGCAACCAGCGCGCCGAACTGATTGCGCATCAACAGGATGCGTCGCGTGAGTCCCGACTGCTCCTTCAAGTCCCAGATCTCTTGATTGTATGCTTGAATACGCCGTTCCAGTTTTCGCAGTTCGCCGGCCGTGCGCGCCAGCACGGGATCACCGGAATCGCGCGCCCAGTCGTACATGCTTTCGTCACGGCGATTATAATAGATGGAAAAGCGCCGAGCCAGCGCCCGGTCTCGACGAGTCACGCGCAACAATCGCCGCAGGAACATGTACTTCATGACGGCTTGAAAATTCGCGCGACGGCCATGGCGACCCTCGAAGCGCGCGAAGACCTGCCTTTCAAAGTCGACGGATTCCTCCGTCAGACCCACCTGACCCTGTGCCAGGGCGTCCCGCCAGTCTTGAAAAAAATGGCGATGTCTCAACCTGGTGCGGCGGGCATTCAGACGATTGCGCGCGTTACTCAGACGTTCGGCTCGGGACAAGAGCCGATTGATTTCGCGAATCAAATCCAATCGGGTACCGCTGTGCCACAGCGTCCCCTGCCTGGGATACCTGACCGCCGCGGCGCGAACCATGCGCGTCATGAATGCATGGCGTGCTCGAGCTTGCGGTCCCAGTGTACCGGCCAGTCGATGGAATCTCTCCGGGGGCGATTCCAGGGAAGCCGCGGCGCGATACAGGTTACGCGCGTCCCCGCCGGCCATGCTCGCCGCGCGGGGACGAAAGCCGGCTTTCTCCATTAAGTTCGCCCATTGCTGAAGATAGTAATCGGTGGTGCTCAGGGGAATATCCAGGGTGAGATCCAGCAGGGTGGCGCGGCGATGAGCTTCGCGCACGTCGGGAGCGGGCGTAAAATCGCGTTTGCCCGTAACCACGTTCACTCCCGTCAACTGCTCGGTGAAATATCTTTCGTAACCCTGGTAGCCGGGTCCGTCCACGTCCGGCGTGCAGCCGCTGGCGATGCGATCGGGCGTAGTGGATGTGAAGCCGCATATTTTAGGATTCGCGGCCGGGTAACCGTCTTGATTACGCACGGACATTTGATGGAAGCCGCCCGAGTAGCACTGACTCATGGAAAAGACCGTTCGCTTTACGGGCAAATCCAGAAGCAGGCCCTGCAGTTCACCACGCGAAAGACAACGCATGGACCAGGGTCCCCGGATGCCCCCGTGCCACAGCAAGATGCAGTTGTTTTGGTATCCGGAATCGCCTCGGTTGGGAATTCCGTGATCGCTTACAAAAAGAAACAGCGTGTCTTCGCGCCCCGGCCCTCCGGGCGCGTCGGGACGAAACCACCGGCGAATGCCCTGCTTAAGCGCCGGACGATTACCGCGAATCACCCCGGGTATGAATTCATTAAAACGTACGCCGCCTTTCCCGCGAATGACGTGAACGTCCGGAGGCGGATTGGACATGCGCTCATTATTACCGGCGCCGAAGAAAACATCGATCTTCGTGCCGAACCGTTCCCGGAGATAGCGGGTCAGCGTGCGTGTTTGAAGATACTGGGAGTAATTATTGGAGGAAGCGGTCCCGCCGCCGGAGATGATTAAGAAACGGTCCTCGGCCTGGATTGCGGACCATGCCGACGGAAGGAGCGTACACATGGAGCAGGCCATGATGAGGCCGCGGGCTCGGGCGAATATGCGAGGCAAAAAATTCATGGAGGGGCCGACAGGTCATTAGACGCGCATTCCCGCTTGAAGCGACACAAAAAAATCGCCGAAAAATTCGGCGATTCATGGGCGGCGCGAAAATCCCGCGAACAAAGACGCCCACTGGGCGCTCGCGGGTCAGTCCGCGAAAGTGCAGATGTCGTACAGGGACGAAATTTTATCGTAGATGCAGGTCGTGTCCGAGTTCTCTTGAATCCCCAGGATAATAGGCACGGCGATTCCGATGCCTGCTTCCGGATCAAAATCGTTCTTCAGGGTCGAATCCAGGCAAGCCGCCGTTGCCAGGGCAAGAAAGAACAGGAAGGTCAATTCCATTCGGCCTCGATTGAAAATCTTCTTCATGGTTTTCAACATCTCCTTGCTCCTTTCCTAATAATTTAATGTTTCCAGGCGTCCGCGGCAAAGCTTATTGCCCCGGGCGACACTGCTCGAAAGTAACCCGATTTCCGTCATGGCGGCACAAACCGGTTGCGTGTTGGTCTTGTTCGCCGACGAACATGCCGATGCCGAGACCCAGGCCGGGTTCCGGAGCGAATTTTTTTTCCAGGTTCGAAGGCAAGCAACCGGCGCCGGCGAAGACGATGTTCGCCGTGAAAACAGCAATGCTTATTTTGTATGTTCGTTTGTTCATTCTGAAAGACCTTCGCGCGCTCGCGAAAGAAAACCCCTCTCCGCGAAGGGCGTCAAGTACCTTTGGCGTCCTTCAAAACTTCCATTCCATGGAGAACGACATTACGTCCTTGCCGGCGGAAACCTTGAAGTCCGGCTTAACGCTCGGGTCCTCGTCCGGAGCCTGGGAAAGCCCGCGAATGCTGGCTCCGCGACGCTCGAACCACCAGATATCGAAAAGATTCCAGGCATAAATCAGGCCGAGAAAAATGAGCGAATTGTTGCCCGCTTCCTCGAGCCTCAGGACGCCTTTCTTTTTCTCCTCGAGATAGATGAAGTTCAAGGCGATGCCGTTGATGGCCTGCTCCGTGACGGTGGCGGGCGGCACGAGAATGTTACTGCCCGGCGCGCTCACGACGATGGCGGCGGTGGGTATGGGATCTTGAAAATCCAGTTCCGCCGCGTCATGTTGCAGGCGAATCTGCAGGTATCGCGCGAGGAAAAAGGCGGCGCCGCCCAGGAACGCGTAACCGGCCCACTTTCGTTCCACGGCCACCTGCCCCCAGCCGGGCATCATCGTCGACTTGGTCAAAGGCGAAAGGCCCCAGATGCCGGCGGGCGCCGGGGCGGGCGTGTTGTCCTTGAAAACCAGGTTGGGAACGGTAAGGGGATCCGGAAACAGGGGATCGAACTTTCGCATGGCAACCATGCGTCGTTTCGGTTTCGGGCGCACCGGTCGCTTCCAGCTTACCCGCGAAATACGCAGGATCTTGATGGTCTTGTTCTTGATGCGCTTACGACGGCCGTTCTTGAAATAAACGAGGTGCGTACGTCCGCTGGGACGCGTGCGAACATCGAAGTATCGCTTGCCGTTTTTGAGAATAACCGTATCCGCGTGCAACCCGATGATGCTCACTGGTAGGACCAGCAGCAAGAGCAGGGCAGTCGGGTGGACGGGCATCAGTCGTGTAAATGTATATCGAGCCTTCATGGGACCCTTCTCATCCGAGTTATCTATTTTTATTTTTCTTTATTTGAGCTCGGTAATTTTTCCTACCATGTCTTTCGGGAATTCAACCGGGGCCGCGCCGTCGGCTTGGTGCAGGATGTACTTATTACCTTTCTCGACAATATACCCCGTGTATGTACCGCGTTCAACAATAATTACACGAAACACCTTTCCGTAATACGCGCGAATTTGTTCTACATTTTCAAATGATTTGTTGTAGTTGATTTCCCTCTTTTTAACCTTACGGTCGGCGGCCGGATCTTTCTCACCTTTTTCAATCGCCTTGAGCGAATTGTTCATATTGTTCAAATCTTCGATTTCGATGTCTTCCAGCTTGCGTGCCGCCGGCGCCTTGAAGCTCTTATCGATTTTGCCCGGCAGGAAGATTGCCTGTCCGGCCTTAACCACGCGAGTTTCACCCGTGGGTATGATTTTAACCTTGAATTCGCCTTCCAGAACCTCCAGGTTCTGATACTCGGGGTCCACGGAAAGTCGCGCCACGGTTCCGGTCATGGTGGCTACGATGGTCCCGGTGCGCCAGACGACGCTCTTGTTCTCGAAATTCGTGGAGCGAATGGCGATGACGCCCTTGCGAATCATGAAGTCGAATTCGTCGCGATCGGTCTTGCGAATACGCGTGAAGTCGACGTTGGCCGCGCCCTTAACTTGAAAGATGCCCTGGTCGGACTTCATCGCGACGCTACCGTCTTCCGGAACGTCGATTTTGTCGCCTTCGGCGATATTACGCTGGGTGGTAAGGTCGGCCGCCTTGCCCGCGGAAGTATGGCGGACCTTGCCCAGGACCTGGACGGTTTGCAGGGTAAGTTTGTCCGTCGGTTGCAGGAGGAAGTAGGCGCCGATACCGATGGCCACGGGCAGAATCGCCGCGGCGGCCATGAACCAGCCGCGCTTACGAATGGGTACGACCTTGCCGTCGTCCGTTTCGCCTTCGTCCGCGGCGGAGGGACGCTCGAAGGGTTCGCTTTGCTCTTGTTGCTCTTCCTGGACCGCTTCGCGAATCAGTCCGCGGATACGCTCACGAGTAGCCGACGGAACCGTGCGCAAGGGCACGCGCAGGGGCTTAACGCTCTCCGGCCAAACGTCCGGGGAATCTTCAAGCAGGCGCTCTGTGAGTTTTTCGATTTCCATGAATCAGTATTCCAGATCCTCGAGTGTTAAACCGGCCTTCTCAAAGGCCTTGGCCAGCACCGTGAGTCCCTTTTCCATCATCCTGTATACGGTGGCCCGGGATTTCTCCGCCTTCGCGCAAATGCTGTCGACGTCCATTTCCTTCAGGAAACGCATGCGCAGAATATCCGCGATATCGTCGGGCATTTCGTCGCTGGAAAGCGCTTCCAGCATGACGATGCGTATTTCGCGCGATGTTTCCTCTACCCGGGCGCTTGTATCGTCGCTCTTGAGTTCGATTTCCTCCGGCAGCGGGATTTCCTTTTTGCCCCGCCTGTACTTTTCATAGAATTCATTGCGTGCCATCCGCTTCAAATAGTGCGAAGCGGTTTCCCTGCGAATGTGCCCTTTCTTGACCTGTTCGATAAACTTCATGAAGACCTGCTGAAGCAGATCTCCGGCGTCATCAGGGTTTCTGCTGATGATCTCCAGATACGTGTAGAGCTCATCCGCCTCTTTTTCGAAAAGCGGTTCCAATTCCTCTAATGTAAGGTACGGTGTGGACATCAGGTAAAAAATCAGGCTCGTGAGCGCGATTTTCGGGAGTTCAATACTACCGGTTGCTTGTTTTTCGTAAGAAACGGCGAAACCGGTTAACCTTTTTTGTCCCCGGGGGCGAGACTTTTGATCACGTATTGCTCCCCGCGCCCTGGTTCATGGGCACCGGGAGCAATTGCCCCTCGTCTTACATGGAATTATATGGTTACAGTTAAGGGTTGGCGGGGCGGACAGCGTCCGGCGATATTATATTCCATTCCATTTCTCCTTCCCTGAAATTCAGTCCCTTCAAGATTTCCGTGATTATGTCTTTTTTTAGTATTATGTCACGCGGGAACTTCAATGCCCTCGGTCTTCTCCCGCGGCCCACCGTATAAGTTTTTTAATTTCTCGGTGGAGTCCGCGAGGAACGGGTTTGATCACGACGCGCAGGGCCTTCATGAGCCCCGGCCAGCGGCCGGACGGTTTTTCAAGCAGTAAGCGAGTTAATTGGCGGATTCTCATTTTTAAAAACACTCCACACCTTTCTTTTTTTATATATTTATTGTTTCTATTTTATTTAGCGACGGCCGGCGTGAACCGAAGTCCTTCTCGGCCGTCACTTCCCATATGAATGAAACTCGAAAAAGTCTCAATTTTGAGTGTAGAAATTGTGTGGGCGTTTTGTGAGCAAAACGCGAGCAAGCGTCAATATTAACAGTTAGCTTAAGCCAGGCGGGCCAGGGCGGCCCGCAGGAGGCGAATGAACTTTCGCATGACTTGATTAGCGACTTCGGTGACTTCGGAGTGGTCCAGGGTTTCCGACGTGATGCCGGCGCCCATGTTGGTAATGCACGAAATTCCCAGGACGGGAACACCGGCGTGATTCGCGGCGATGACTTCGGGTACCGTGGACATGCCGCACGCGTCGGCGCCCAGCGCCCGGTACATGCGAATCTCCGCCGGCGTTTCGTAGGTGGGTCCGCTCACCGCCAGATAAACTCCCCGTTGCATCGGAATGTCCTCCGCCGCGGCGACTTCCAACAGCATTTCGCGCAGCTCGGGCGCGTAGGCGTTGGTCAGATCCGTGAAGCGCAGACCGAGGCGTTCGTCGTTCGGGCCCACGAGAGGATTGCGACCCATCAAGTTGATGTGATCCGTGATGAGCATCAGATCGGCGGGCTGAAAATCGCGATTCACCGCGCCCGCGGCATTGGTCACGACCAGCGTGCGAATCCCCAGGGCGGCCAGAACCCGCACGGGGAACACGACCTGTTCGCCTTCGTAACCCTCATAAATATGAAATCTGCCCTGCATGGCGACCACGGGCAGGCCGTCGATGGTCCCGAGCACCAGGCGACCCTTGTGACCGCTGACCGTTGAAGTGGGAAAATGCGGGATTTCATTGTAGGGAATGTGGACCGGTTCTTGAATTTCGTCCGCGAAAGGTCCCAGACCCGAGCCCAGGATCAAGGCGACTTTGGGCTCGACGTTCGCGCGTTCGCGCACCGCCGCGGCCGCCTCTTGTATTTGTTCATATCCCCACATGGTGTTTCGCGCCGCTCCGTTCGCGCGCGGATACGTTAATGGCCCGAGGCCTTCTGCAGCGAGCCGAATTCGCTCAGCTTGTTGGTTACCAGGGCCTCGATTTCGGCCAATCGTTCCGGGCTGGTGGCCTCGAAACGACAGGTGATGTCTGGTTGCGTATGGGAAGCGCGCGCCAGCGCCCAGCCCTGATCGAACTTAACGCGAATGCCGTCCACGGTAATGCAATCGTACTGATTTTTGAAATACTCCGTCGCCTCCGCCGCAATGCGAAACTTCTCTTCATCATTTTCGCAGGTCAGGCGTACCTCGGGGCTGGAGTAATATTTCGGGATATCCCCGAGCAGATCCGAAAGCTTCCTGTCGGTGCGCGAAAGCAGTCGAATCAAGCGCAGTCCGTTGTACAGGGCATCATCGAAGCCGAAGAATTCATCGGCGAAGAAGATATGACCTGATAGTTCCCCGGCGAACTTGCCCTTGATGTCCTTCATTTTCTTTTTCAGGATGGAGTGACCCGTGGGCGTCATCAGCGGTTCGCCGCCGTAGCGAACGATCATTTCCTCCAGGGCCTGAGAACACTTAACGTCGAAGATGACTTGATCGCCCTTTTGGACGACTTCGGGAACGAACAGGGCCATGAGAATGTCGGCCCAGAAAATCTCGCCGTTCTCGTCTACCGCGCCGATTCTATCCGCGTCCCCGTCCAGCGCCAGGCCGATATCGAAATTACCGGCGCGCATGCCCTTTTGCAGATCCACCAGGTTTTCCTCGATGGTGGGGTCGGGGTGGTGATTGGGAAAGCGACCGTCGGGTTCGCAAAAAAGACATTCCAATTCCACGCCGACCTTACGAAAAATCTCCGGGGCCAGCAGGGCGCCCGCGCCGTTACCGCAATCCAGCAGCGCGCGAATGGGGCGCTCCAGCTTGATTTTTTCGGCCAGCATGGTGGAATACTCTTCGCGAATGTCGTAGGCGGATTCAGTGCCCTTGCCCGTCTCAAAGTCCTCTTTTTCGATGAGCGCGCGAATGTCCTGGATGGAATTCGCGAAAACGGGACCGCGATTCAGCGTCAGCTTAAAGCCGTTGAACTCGGGCGGATTATGACTGCCCGTAACCATGACCGCCGCGTCCACGTCTAGTTTGTAGGTGGAGTAGTAGTTTACCGGCGTGGGTAGTTTACCCAGGTCGACTACGTCGATTCCGCACGCCAGCAGACCGGACTTGAAAGCGGCTACGAGCTCGGGCGTCGTAAGGCGAACATCGCCGCTGATGGCGCAGGATTTAGCGTCATGACGCCGCAGAAACGTGCCGTAGCCGCGGC
>CAZGYS010000188.1:0-10382 GCA_964530305.1 uncultured Leptospiraceae bacterium | reverse complement strand
GCCCTATTCATCGTCCTACCTTGCAACACCGGATGCCCTGGCGCACTTTCTCTCGGCGGACGCCGAGCGCTTCGCGCCGCTGCTGGGAGCCGCGGTGGACCATATTATTCTCTTGCCGGAAGTCGTTTGCACGGAGAGATTTCTCCTGACCCACATTCACGCGCCGGCCGCGCGGACCTTGCTCGTGTACCTCCATCCCATGCGCATGAACCGCGCTCGGGTACTGGATCTGCCCGAACGCCTGGGGCCCGGTCGTCGGCCCGGCCTGTTCGAGGACTTGATCGCAAGCCTGCCCGAGAACATGACGTCGGCCCGGGGCGGAGCCTCGAACCTCCATAAATACGTCTTACCCTTGACCGAACTGGAAGCGAACGAAATCGCCCGCATGGACCAGGTCCAGCGCGAATACGCGCGCAAGTTCCAGCTGGATCATGAACTTATCTGAAGCACAGGCCGCGTCTCGAACGGGTTCGGATACGAACTCGAATCGCCCGGGGTCCGACGCTCCGTATTACGAAGACGAATTTCTTTTAGCCGCGGTGCTGGGACGCGACCCCCGGCGGGACCACCCGGAATCGCCCGAAGCCGCTCGCCGCGTGGAGCGCGAGACCCTGGCACGGCGCTTTCAACTGAGGCCCGAACGAGTATTCATGCTGGAGCAAGTGCACGGCCCCGATTGTTTTTTTATTACCGAAGCCGATACCGTCGCCAACCAGGACGTATTTTTCGCCCGGGGCGATGCATTGCTCACCGGTGACGCCGACATCTTGCTGTGCATTCGCACGGCCGATTGCCTGCCGATTTTTTTCGCGGGCTACGATTCCGAACCGCCGGCCGAACCGGAAGCCGTAACCACCAGAATGCGGCCCGTGATGGTGGGTGTTGCCCACGCGGGCTGGCGCGGCCTGCGCGGAGGCGTCATGGAAACGGCGTTGGAGCGGGCCATGGACGCGGGTTGCCGGAGCTTTCGGATGTTTCGAGGGCCGGCCATCGGCGGGGACGTCTACGAAGTCGGACCCGAGGTAGCCGAGCACTTCGAAATCAAGACCAGGAATACGAACAATCGTGAACGGGAAACCTGGTTGCTGGATCTGCCGGCCAATGCCGCCGACCGCATGGACGCTTTCGGTCCCGCCGCGCGGCTTGACTCGCGACTGGATGATGTTTTTCGTGGTTGCGTATATACCGGGAACCGGCGCTGGTATTCCCATCGCCGAGGGGACGCGGGTCGTAATCTCAATATTATCATGTTGAAAGGGCAACGGGCGTGAGCGCGAATCGCGCGGCACACTGACCATGGATTCAGGCAACGAAAATCAAGAAGAGCTGCTTGCTTATAATCGCAAGATGAAGAAGGCCGTAATGGACGTGCTTTTCCGGGAAACGGAAACGTTCTACGTCCACTGCCTGCCCAACCCCGCCCTGTCCATCGGCAAACGCGGACTGGTGGAGAAGGAAAAGACCGACGGCATCATCCTGGTCTTCGGGCCGTACAGCACTCGCCATCTTTCCTGGGACCATCGCCTGATCTACTGCGAGATGCAGTTCAGCAAGTGGGAACAGGTTACCATTCCTTATGAATGCGTGGCCCGCATGTTCGACAAGACCGGCCAGGTGGATATGCGCTGGGCCACCATGGTGGACCCGGAAGGCATCGAGGTCCCCGGTCGGCCCGCACTCACCGTTACCAGCGGAGAAGCCCGGGATACCTCCGATAAAACCACCCCCGAGGAGCGCACCGAACCCGGCAAGGACGCCGCGGACAGGGAGACTCCCGAAGCGGATAAGGACGGTCGGGTGATCGAAGTGGACTTTCGCAAGCGCACGCGGGAGTAAGCCGCCGGGATTTTCCCGTAACCCCCGAGACTCGAACGCGTCCAAACCACCGTGAGCCCAATTGTACTAGCCCTGATATTCTTCTCCATGTTAATCACGTTCGCGTGGTTCATGGGCAGGAACCGTAAGAAAGCCAGTAATGATTTTTCCGCCCTGGACGCGGCCTGGACGGCCTACGCCGTCGTGATGGCGGTCATGGGCTGGTGGTTCTACACCGGCTTCAAATAAGCGCCGGTTTAGTCCAGCTTGCGCATGGGCGTGTACTGCGTCAGAAAGGTGCGCTCACGCTCTTCGCTGTCGAAGGCCACGCTGATTTTTTGTCCGGCCACCGTGTTCTCCACGTGAGAGACCGTGCCTTCGCCGTATTTTTCATGGTGAATGCGATTCCCCGTTTCGAAGACGACGTCCGCCGCGCCCGACGACGCCCCGCCTCCGCTTGCGCGATTGCGTCGCAGACTTGAATCGCCGCTGCTTCCCACGCCCATGGACGCTCGGGGCGTAAACGCCGCGGTGCGATTATTCCGGCGCGCCATTTCCCCGTTCAAGGACTCGGGATCAATCTCCTGCAGAAAAGGCGAAGGCAGCCTTTGCTGGAATGAACCGAAGATCCGCCGACGCGAGCAACCGGACAGGTAGAGTTCCTCTCGCGCGCGGGTAATGCCCACGTACATCAGGCGCCGCTCTTCATCCAGATTGCCTTCGTCCCGGGAGAAGGAATGGGGAATGTAGCCGTCTTCCATGCCCACGATGAGCACCACGGGAAACTCCAGGCCCTTGGCATTATGCAGGGTCATCAACTGCAGATAGTCGTCGTCCTCGGCATTGCCGTCCATGTCCGGGTTGGACTCCGACGTGTAGAGGCTGATCTTCTGTAGATAGTCGCTGAGGGTCGGCTGTTCGTCCGTCTCCGCCATTTGCTCCTCGTATTCCACCACCGAGGAAATAAATTCATAGAGGTTGTCCAGGCGCGACCGGGACTCGGGCGAATTTTCCTTCTTGAGCATCTCCAGATATCCGGAACGATTCAAGACGTCCTCGGCAATCTGGGAAGGCAGCACGCCCCGCTCCTGCATCTCTCGCCATTCCGTAAACAGCTCATGCAGCTTGGCCACGCGCGGGCCGCATCTGAGTTTGGGAATTTCACCCACGCGACCCATGGCGTCATTGAGCGAAAGCCCCTGCTCCAGCGCGAAGTTTTCAATCTTTTGCAGGCCGGTCTCGCCCACGCCCCGCAGAGGCGTATTGATGATGCGCAACAGACTCTGGGCGTCGGCGGGATTCACAACCACCGCCAGATAGGACATGAGATCCTTGATCTCCTTGCGATCATAGAAGCGAAAGCCGCCGATGAGCACGAAGGGAATGCTCTCCGTGCGCAGGGCCTGTTCGATGATCCGCGACTGGGCATTGGTTCGATAAAACACGGCGATGTCGCTGAACTTGCGGCCGCGGTTTTTATGGGTACGCACGCGTTCAATCAGCGCCGCGACTTCCTGCAGGTCCGTTTCGTATTCCGTGTATTGAACCAGCTCTCCGCCCGTCTGACTGGTAAAGAGCGTCTTATCCAGGCGACGGTCATTGCGCGCAATCAGGGACGACGCCGCCTTCAAAATGATTTCCGTGCTTCTATAATTTTCTTCCAGCTTCAAGACCTTGCAGCCGGGATAGTCTTTTTCAAAGTTAAGAATATTGCTTACGTCCGCGCCCCGCCAGGAGTAGATGCTTTGATCATCGTCTCCCACCACGATGATGTTTTGATGCTCCTGGGCAATCATGCGCCCCAGCACGTACTGGGCGTAGTTGGTATCCTGGTATTCGTCGATGAGAAAACGCTTCCAGCGATTACGATAGAAGGCCAGCGTCTCCGGGCTACGCTGGAACAGGCGGGCCGTTTCATACAGCAGGTCTCCGAAATCGATGGCGTTGTTTTCGCGCAGGCGTTTGATGTACTCACGATAGACCTGCTGCTGTTCCTCGGCGAAGAAGCCCGTGGGCTCGAAGTTTTCCGGCGAAATTAAACCGTCCCGCGCGCGATTGATGGCGTCGGACATGGAGCGGGGATTCAGGTAATCGCCCTCCATCTTCAGGTCCTTGAGAATTTGCTTGAGCAGACTCAATTGCGCCTGGGAATCATAAATGGAGAAGTTCGACTTGAGGCCCGGAATCTGATCCGCCTGACGCGTCATGACGTAGAGTCCCAGCGAATGGAACGTGCGCACGAAGACGTCGTCGGCCATGGGGCCCATGAGATGACCCAGGCGTTCGCGCATTTCCTGCGCCGCCTTATTGGTGAACGTTACCGCGGCGATGTTCCAGGGCGCGGCTTCTCGAATGCGCGCCTGGTAGGCGATGTGATGGGTAATCACCCGCGTCTTGCCCGAACCCGCGCCGGCGATGATCAGCAGCGGGCCCTCTTCGTGCAGAACCGCCTGCTTCTGGACGTCGTTAAGACCTTCCAGTAGTTCCTTTTCAATACGCGATTTTAGTTCAACGGTCATGGGATCCCAGGCGGCCTTTACGAATTAGAATTCCTTGAGAATGAGTTCATCCTCGCCCAGATCGAAGCGTGCCTTGAAAGGCGGTTCCAGCAGGTAGGAGGGAACTTTACGGCCGCCCGAATTATGTCGCGCGGGCGCCCCCGGCCTGTCCAGAACCATTTTACGCGATTTTAAAATATATACCCGGTCCCCGGGAAGCAAAGCCGGCTCCATGGCCGCCAGCATCGTCGGACCTCCTTCCAGCAAAACCTCATTGAGGTCCAGCTCACCCAGCAGTCGCCGCAGGCTCCGACCAAAATCGGGCGCGTCCAGACGCGGCAGTTCCCGGCGATGATCCCGCATGAGGATGCCCTCCTCCCCGCCGAAGCCCGTATCTCCCGTGAACTCCGGACCGGAAAACGCTCCCAGCAAGATCTCGGCCGGGCGCTTCGTGGTCTGTGCCAGGGCGATTTGCTTCGACAGGAATTCGCGGCGCGCGGGGAAATCGCGCCCCGCCAGAAACAAGCGCCGGGGTTGGAACTCCGGATCCGTTTTGCTCCGGCGATTCGCCTCATCCTCGAAAAAGCGCAGCATGCTTTCGCACAGAAGATCCCCGCCTTCCAGAGCCTGGACGCGTTCGCCGGTTATAGGGCCGTCGGCCGTGAGACGAAGATCCAGACCAGGCGAATCGCCCGCCAGGGTTCCCGGTCCCACGAGCACCGCGTCCAGGCAGGCACGCAATTGCATGGTGAAGTCCCGGGCCGCCGGTCCTGATATAAGCAGGCGTTCATCGGGACCGCCCGACATGTAGCCGTCGGCGGTAATCGCAGCCTTGAGATGCAGGCGCGGACCATGGCCGGCCAGGCGCGAGAAAAATCCCTGGAGAAAGGTTTCGCCGACGTCGCTGTTCCCGGAGCGCACGCGCTTTCCGTTTTCGCGCAACTCACGAACGCCTTCGCCCCCCAGGTTGGGATCGCCCGAGGCGATGGTGACGCGTCCCAGATCGTCGTAGCCGGTGATGCGTCGAGTGCAGGGCGGCGTACGTCCGTGGGTGGAGCACGGCTCCAGGGTCACGTACATGCGCGAATCGCCCAGGGACCACATGGCCGCGTCGAGATGATCCAGCGCGACGATTTCGGCGTGTCGCCCGCCGGGCGGCTCCGTCCCGCCGGTAAAGAGCCGATAGGTTTTGCCGTTACGAACGGCGACGACGCAGGCCACGGCGGGGTTGGGCGCGGTGCGGCCCATGGAAACGAGGGATTCGCGGATGAGTTCGCCCCGGATCACACCCGCGAGGGCCTTGAGGTCTTCGCGGGTTTCACCGGAGTATGTGCGCATGGGCGCTGCTCGTCGAGCGCGCGGCCTAGGCCGATTTCATGCGCGCGCGGAACTTCTCATAGTACTGAACGAAGTGAGAAGCGATGAAAATGGACGAATAGGTTCCAATCAAGACGCCGAAGATGAGCACCTTCGCGAAGTCGTGCAGGGAAACCGCGCCGCCGAACAGCAGCGCCAGGGCCGCCAGAATGGTCAACAGCGAGGTGATTACCGTGCGCGAAAGCGTCTGGGTAATGGCCAGGTCCATGGTGATGTCCAACGCCGCGGAAGAACGCTCTTCCATGTTTTCACGGATGCGGTCGAAGATCACGATGGTATCATTGATGGAATAACCAATCAGGGTCAATACGGCGGCCACGACGGGAATACTGGGTTCAATGCGCATGACGCCGATGAAACCCACCGCCATGATGATGTCGTGGGCCAGCGCCAGCGAAGCACCGGCCGCGAAGGACAATTGAAAGCGGAACGCCAGATACAAACCGATGACAATGACCACGAAGATCAGCGACTGAATGGCCACTACCGTAAGGTTACCGCCATAGGAAGCCGAGATGGCCTCACGGGAAACGATGTTGGCGTTCTTGACGTAGGGCAAGGCGCCCAGCAGTTTCTTTTCGATTTCCCCGATAACGGAACGGTCCTCGGAGATACGACTCTTCTCGTTCTTCTTGTCGGTAGCGGCGGGCTTCTTTTGCGTCTTTTTTGAGTCGCCCTTTTTGCCGTCACCCTTAACCGGAGTCGTACCTTTGGCCTCGATTTCCTTCTGAACCTGCTCCTGGAGCTTGGGTCCGAATTCCAGGTCATACTGGTTCTTCTTCACGTCCACGAGGCGCACATTGGGATCGGGAAAACCGCCCTTCTTGAGGTCCGCTTCCAGGCGCTCCTTGTTCACGCCCACCGGTGCGTTCACACTGAAGCGAATGCCCCCATTGAACGTAATGGAGTGTTCGAAACCGCCGTAGACGGTATAGGTTGCGACGAACATGCTCACGATCGTCAGCACGGACAGGATCATGAACAGACTTTTGTATTTGGAAAATCTCATGTAACTTCTTGTTCCTTACCCCAGGCAATGGAGAGCTTTCTGATGTCGAAGAGGTAGATGGCCCAGTCGAACAGGAGTCTCGATACGAACAGGGCCGTGAACATGGAGCTCACCAGGCCGAAAAATAGCGTGATGGAAAATCCCTTGATGGCCGAATCACCGAAGTTATCGCCCACTTTCCAGAGGATGACCGCCGCGATGAGCGTCGTAACGTTCGCGTCCAGGATGGTCCAGAAGGATGAGGCGAAACCACTTTCCACGGCCACCGCCGCCGTTTTTCCGGCGCGGATATCCTCTTTGATTTTCTCAAAGATAATTACGTTCGCGTCGACCGCCATACCCACGGTAAGGATGACGCCCGCGAAACCCGGCAGGGTCAGGGTAAACTCCAGCAGACTCAAAATGGCCGCCGTAATCAGCAGGTTCAAAAAGAGCGCGAAGTTCGCCACCAGGCCGGCCAGCTTATAATAGCCCACCATGAAAACGATCACCAGGATGAAACCCAGAATGATGGAGATGACGCCGGCCACGATGGATTCCTTACCCAGACTGGGACCGATGAAGGAAACCGAAAGAATCTCCAGCGGCAGAGGCAAGGCGCCTTCGCGAATCACGCCGGAAACTTCCTCGGCTTCGTCCTTGGTAAAAGAACCGTTGATGACCCCGCGACCGCCGCAGATGGGCGTGCGAATATTGGGGTCGGAAACGACTCTGTCGCCCCAGAGAATGGCCAGGGCCTTATTGACGTTCTGACGAGTAATGGTACAGAATTTATTGGTGCCGGGACCGCCCAGCTCGAAGTTGATATCGTAGTAACCGCTATTGGGATTCACGCTGGTGGTGGCGTTGGTCATGTCGTCCCCGTCCAGAACGACGGGACCCAGCACGCGGAATTCACGGGGCAGAAGCGCGGAGGTCTTGGCCGCGCCGCGACGCCACAACAGAAAGAGCGTCTGACCCGACTTCAGGTTGGCCGCCTTCGTAACTTCACGCATGATGTCCTGGACGTCGTCCTCGGGCACGCGCTTGTTGCGGCGATACATCTCGGTAATCTTGCGCAGTTGGGTGAAGAATTTATTGTTCACTTCACGCGTGGGCGCGTCCGCGACGATGCGATACTCAACCGTCTCGGTCTTTTTGATGTCCTGCAGAACGCTGGATGAGTTGGTTACGCCCGGCATGTCCACGCCGATACTGTAACTTTCATTTTGAACGCGAACTTCCGGCTCTGAGAGATTCAGTTTATCAAGACGTTTTACAATGACCTTGCGCGCCTCCGAAAGCAGGCGCAGACGCTCGGGTTTTTCGAGACTCAGGATGCGCTCGATGTCCCGCAGCTCACTGTCGATTTCAACCTTGCGAGCCTGCGTGGTCTTCGGCGCCGATTTTTCCTTGGCCAGTTGAATCTTGCGCAGATCGTATTTTTCCGTCAGCTTGCGCAGATAGGTTTTAAAGTCCGCGCGGAATACGGCGCGCATGCCGCCCTGCAGGTCCAGACCCAGACGAACCTTCAGGTTCTTGACGCCTTCCGCGCCGCTGCCGAAAGCCCGCTCGATGGGATGGGGCAAAAGACCCGTGCGAAAGTCATCCAACAGGTTCGGATAAGCCTGGGTGAGTTCGTTGATTCGCGCGGCGGTAATGAAGCGTGCTTTCAGAACGCAGCGATGGGTGGCCGGCACTTTTTCGGTGCCCTGAAATTTACAAACCGTGTTGGGGAAATACAGACCCAGACCGTTTTCGCGGTCCATGGCGAAGTCCTTCACGACGGCGGGATCCACCGGTTGCTTCGTCCGATCCGGCAGGCGGATTTCCCGCTTGAAGACGATGGCCAGTTCCTGCTCCAGAAAATTCGGAGAGAACACCAGCAGGGATCCAAAAATGACCAGGAGGACGACCGCCGTACGAAACAGCATTTTCCTCATGCGATAAAACCAGTTATTCATGATACTATTGGGGCAAGCCTGTATGTTTTTATTTCAGAGTGATTGGAGCAAATTCGCGGCGCCCGACCTTACGGCCCCGCTTCAACGCTCGCGGTCAAAAGCCCGCGCGCGCTTTCAAATCAGAATTTCCGACGGACACTCCTACCGGCACGAATTCTGTATATAACGAAGATGGCAACCAGAATCGCGAGGACCAGGATGTTGATGAACTTCTGATCATTGCGAATGCGATTCATCAAGGACGCCCAGAAGCCCGGGCCGTCGTCTTTCTTCGGAGGTTTCACGACCGGATCCTTTTTCACCGGCGTCGGTTTGGGCTCGACCTTCTTCGGGGGCTCGGGAGCGGTTCCGCCCTTGAGATGGGGCAGGACGATGTTGTCGGGATTGCGGGTGCCCGGGACGAGCTTCTCCGGATACACCGGAAAATCATCGGCGATCCCGTCGGGACGCTTTTTAGCCGGTCGCTTGCGGGGAACTTTCTTTTTCCGAGGCGGCGTCGTCGTGGGCGCGGGCTTCTCCGTGGTGGTCGGAGTATCCCCGCCGGGAGCGGGCTCGTCCTGACTCAAAACGGGCACGCCGGCGAAAAAGAAAACGGCCAGGAGGATCACCGCTCCAACCCGGCGGTTCAAGGGCTCCAGTACGGCCTGTCGGGCCGGCCCGACTCTGGTTGCGGGACTCTGGGGCGACATGGATTACTTTTTACCGGCGGTTTTTTCCTGAGGAGCAGCCGTCGAAGGCGCGCCGCTCTTCTTGCGAATCTCACCCACGGCGGAACGCAGGAACTGGAGACGCAGACCATCGCCTACTTTCAAGAAGACGGTGTCGTCCTTGACCGTGGCTACGGTGCCGATGATGCCGCTGGTGGTCACCACTTCATCGCCCTTGTCGAGCGTAGCGAGCATTTCCTTTTTGCGCTTCTCTTCCTTGCGCTGGGGACGAATTACCATGAAGTACATACCGACGATGATGGCCACCATCATCAGCGGAAACATGAATTCGCTCAGGCCGCCTGGTTTCTGGGCGGGAGGCGCGCCGGTCTTGGGCGCGGGAGCGGTCGTGGTAGTTGTATTACCGGGAGCCGGGCTGCCGCCACCGGACAGAGGGCTCTGCTGTGCTATGAAATATAGCAGCTTATCTTCCATAAGGCATAGCCTCAACACGCCCCTTTCCGAGCAAGTATAATATTAAGCAAGGCCCCCGCCGGCCCGGTTTCGGGTCATGCCGAGGCTGAACTCGGGAGGGTCAGTCGCCCATGCTGACGACGGAACCGGAACCCTGCGCGAAGGACACCCATTGCCGGACCAGGTCGGCGCCCTTACCGGACTTCAAGGCGTCCATGCAGGCTTCCGCCGCTTGCTTCAGGTCCATGTCTTCGTTCACCAGGGAATAGAGCAGCGCCGCGTTGACGACGATGATGGCGTTCTCGGCGTCCTTGCCCTTCCCGTCCAGGATGGCCCGGGAGCGTTCCAGGGCTTCATCGCGACTGGCGATGCGAAGCTCGTCCACGGAGTGCTCGCTCAAACCGAAATCGGCGGGCGAAAATTTGCCGCTGTCCACGACCTTGCCGTCCAGGACCTTCGTGTAGGCGGTGGGCGCGGCGATGGAGACTTCGTCCAGACCGTCGTCCGAATGCAGAACATAGGCGCCCTTGCGACCCAGGCCGGCCAGGGCGGCGGCCACGGGCTCCATGAACTTCGCGCTGAACAAACCCAGCACCTGGTAATTCACGGGAGCCGGATT
>CAZGYS010000187.1:0-10410 GCA_964530305.1 uncultured Leptospiraceae bacterium | reverse complement strand
TTCCTTATTCATCGGTGGAAACCATCTCCTTTCCCACCGCGGTCAAGGCGCCGGCCACGCCCAAAACCCCCGGCTCGGACAAGACCGTCAGCAGCGTCGTCACCCTGGGCAACGGCACCACCATCTACGGCACCAATCCCGTCATTCGTTCCGGTAAACTTTCGGTGGTTCTGGCGGGGGGACAGCGGGTGACGGTTTCCTCGGGACGCGTGGCCAATTTGACTTTCGCCGGTACGGGAGCCCTGACGTCTTGCCGCAACCTGCTCATCTGGGGACGCTTCGCGGATCGTTATCAGGAATATCGCCGTACGGTGGACATCGCGAAGAGCGGCCTCAAGAGCTGGAAAATCGATCAGGATTTCAGCAATGACTTCGACGGGAAATTTCGAGGCAAGCTCATGCGATCGCGCACCCTCCTGATCCCGGAGATGGAGCGCTGGCGCAGTCGCCGTTACGGCCGCTTTCGGTCCGGACCCAACAAGAAAGTCCTGGCTAAAAATTTCCGAAAAATGGCCCTGCCCTTTCTCAATAAGGGCGGCAACATCGTCATTCTATGCGTCTCGCGCTACCAGACGGAATTTCTCCGCGAAGCGGGTCTGCTGGACGTGAAAGTCGCCCGCAATGCCTCCAACTCCACCGTTAATTTCACGCCCGAGGGCCGACGCATCGCCCGGGGCGTGGGCACGAGCTTCAAGACGTCCAATGCCACGACCTTCTACAAAGTGGGGAGCCGCCTGAAATCCCAGGCCTGGGCCCTCAACAACATCGGCGCGCCGGTGGTGGGTCGCAAGGTGGGCAGTGGCTGGGTGATTCTTATGGGCATGGATTACTACGCCAAGAACAAGCAGACCGCCCAATTGCTAATCAACGCGATTACGTTTCGTTAATGAGGAAGGCCGGCCTCCCATGGCGCCGAGTCGCCCAATTCGGCTTCGGCGCCATTTTGCTGTGCGCCGCGGTGCGATGCGTTCAGTATGATCTACGACCTCCGCCGGATCTTACCGGTCCGCCGGTGGACCAGTCTCTCAAGATCGCATTTGTCGGCTTTCGTCCCTTCGGAAACTTCCTGAATAGAGGAAAGGATCGCATTGAGCAGCGCTTGAATTATCTTGTTAGTTTGTCCGACCTGCTGGAGTTCGGCAATATCCTGGACGATGTCCCGACGACGGGTCTTAATGCACGGGTATCCGAATTCCGAATCCAGGCTTTTCGGGCGGCGTTTCTTCGGATTCTCGGGCCTTCGGGTGAAGACGAACTGAATAAGCTCTTCACCTATTCCTCCGGTCCCGCCGGCAAGAGATGGTATCTGCGAGCCCGCGACGTCGATTACTACATCGTTGGACTGCATTTGCCCCGGCGAGAATCAGCTACCTTGCGGGGTTGCGCGACATCCGGATTGACCATTCTGCCTTTCTTATTCACCTTCGGGGTTTTTCCATTCATGGAGGAATTTCGAACCAGGAGTACATTCCTGGTCCTGGACGCGAACTTGAAACACCTCAAGACCTTTGAATATACGGGCATCTATCGCAAGCGGACGAGCATCACGGTGAGAACCGGGTATCGAGGGACCCCAGGTGGGGCGCCGCCGCCCGCGGTGTTCCAATCCGAAATCGCTCAATTCAGAAACGACTTCCGTCGATTCATCGCGACTCGCCCGCGCGAATGATTTTTCTCCAAAAAAAGCTTGTTCAGCATCGCTCCGGGACAAAAAGCTTGTCCGGCCCCTGATTGACGGGGCCGGAGACAATGCATGAGAAATTTCCGGAACTTGAATCATCGAATCGCCTTCAGCGCCCTGGCTGTTTTCACCGCCGCGGCGATTTTCACGGGCGGCGCCTGTAAGCAGGACGGCGGCTCCGTCAAACTGACGCCGGTCCAGGACAAACCCTATGAAGTGGAGAAGTCCGGCCAGGTCGACCCCATCGCCGATGCACGCGCCAGAAAGGGCGGCACGTTTACGGTCTGGGGCAGCGCCTTCCCCAAGTCCCTGAATCGCTTCCTGGACAACAACTCCACCACCGGTGAGATCATGGCCTTGCAATTCGAATCCCTGGCCACCCTCCATTCCACGAAAAACACCTGGGTGGGAGAGCTGGCCCAGTCCTGGAAAGTCTCCTCCGACCGCCGCGTCTTTACTTTCAAGATTCATCCGAAGGCCGCCTGGAGCGACGGCAAGCCGGTCACCGCCCACGACATTCAGTTCTTCTACGACGTCATTATGAACAAGAAGCATTTGACGCCGGCCTTTCGCGTGGCCCTCAAGCGCTTCGACCGACCGGAAGTGGTGGACGAGAAAACCGTACGCATGACGGCCAAGGTCGACCACTGGCGTAACTTCGGAACGGCCGCCACCATGACGGCGCTGCCGAAACACATCTGGAAGGGCAAGGACTTCAACACCATCAACTTCAAGTTTCCGGTCATGTCCGGTCCGTATAAACTGGCCACGGTAAAGAAAGGCCGTCTGGTGGTCTTGAAGCGCCGCGCCGATTGGTGGGGACGCGCGCGAAAGTACAATCAGAACAAATTCAACTTCGACTACATTCGGTATCGCTTCATCGCCGACAGAAACAAAACCCTGGAAGCGTTCAAGAAGCAAACTTTCGATGCGTACAGCATTTATACCTCATCCATCTGGGCGCGTAAGACACAGTTCAAGCAAATCAAAAAGAACTGGGTAATTCGCCAGCGCATCTTCAACAAGGAGCCCCGAGGCTTCCAGGGTTTCGCCATTAATCTGCGGCGACCGTTGTTCAAGGACATTCGCGTACGCCGGGCGCTGGCTCATCTGTTGCAGCGGGATCAAATGAACAAGAAGTTCATGTACAATGAATACTTCATTTTGAATTCCTATTATCCGGATCTGTATCCGGGCAATCGCAATCCCGCCGTACCGGTGATCAAGTACGACCCCGCGAAGGCACGCCAACTATTGCAACAGGCCGGTTGGAAAGTCGGCCCCGACGGCATCCTGGCAAAAGACGGCAAGCGCTTCGCCTTCAAGTTCATCACCTTCATGGTGGACAAGCGCCATCTTACGCTTTACGTGAACGATCTAAAGAAAGTCGGCATCCAGGCCACCATCGAACAGCTTTCGCTTTCGACGATTCGCCGGCGCCTGGACAATCACGAATTCGACATGTACTGGATTGCCTGGGGCGCCGGGCGCCTGCGCGACCCCGAGGGCGTGTGGCACTCCAAGACGGCCACTCCGCGCGCCACCCAGAACATTCCCGGCTTCGAGGACAAACTCGTCGACGACCTGATCGAAAAGCAAAAGACCATGAACAGCCTGGACGCGCGCAACGCCGTGCTCCGTAAAATCGACGCGCGCTTGAATAAACTCATTCCCTACGTGCTGCTGTGGCAATCCGATCATACGCGCCTGCTGTACTGGAATCGCTTCGGCACTCCGAAGTACGTCCTGGACAAGTTCAATCGCGAAAACGCCGCCATCGTCTACTGGTGGCTGGACCCCGCGAAGGACAAAGCGCTCAAGGAAGCCATGCAAGCGGACAAGGACTTGCCCGGCGCGCCGGAGAAGGTTTACTATCGCGATTAACGCGAAACTCGGATGCGCGCCTACATAGTCAGACGACTCCTGCTCATGATCCCGACCATGCTCGGGATCACGATCTCGTGCTTTACCCTGATCCAGTTCGTTCCCGGCGGACCGGTGGAACAGGTAATCGCTCAGGTAACGCGGGCCGGTTCCGAGGCGGGCCAATCCGCCGATCAGCGCATCACCAAGGAAGAAATCGAAAACATCAAAGCCTACTTCGGCTTTGATCAACCGGCCTACATTCGCTACTTCAAGTGGCTGGGCAATGTAATGCGCTTGGACTTCGGCACGTCCTACACCTATCGCGAACCGGTCTGGGACGTGATCATCGAACGTATTCCCATTTCGCTCTTCTTCGGGCTGACGTCCTTTCTGCTTTCGTATTTGATCTGCGTGCCCCTGGGCATTAAGAAAGCCGTGAAGAATCACAGCACGTTCGATACCACTTCGAGTATCATCATCTTCGTGGGATACGTCATTCCCGGTTACGCCCTGGGCATCCTCTTGATCCTGTTTTTCGGGTCCTACCTGGACATACTTCCCATTTCGGGTATCGTCTCGGATAATTTCGAGGACTTGAGCTTCTTCGGAAAGGTAGGCGATTTTCTCAGTCACATGGTCATGCCCATGATCTGTTACATGGCCGGGGAATTCGCGTTTCTGACCCTGCTGATGAAGAACAGTTTGCTGGACGAAATCAAAAAAGACTACATGCGCACGGCCCTGGTGAAGGGTTCGACCTTCAGCCTGGCGGTGTATCGTCATGCGCTGCGCAACGCGCTGATACCCATCGCCACGCGCTTGTCGGAAGTATTCACGTTGATTTTCGCCAGCGCCCTGCTCATCGAGAAAGTCTTCGACATCGACGGCATGGGGCTGCTGGTCTTTAATTCCATCGTCAGTCGCGATTACAACGTGGTTATGGCAATCATCATGATCACCAGCGTACTGGCGCTCTTCGGGCGACTCTTCTCGGATATTTTATACGTCATGGTGGACCCGCGCATTCGCTTCAACTGAGCGATACGCCTTAAGTTAATATGTTTTCCGAAATCACGAGAGAGCGCTTTCGCAATTTTAAGCGCATTCGCCGGGCCTACTGGTCTTTGATCATCCTTACCACCGCTTTCGTGCTTTCCCTGTTCAGCGAATTCATCGCCGGGGACAAACCGCTGCTCTTGAGATACAAGGGCGGCACTTATATTCCGGTCGTGCGATTCTATCCATCGACGGAATTCGGCGGCCAGTACAAGACCGAAGCCGATTATCATAAGTTGACCGAGAGCGAAGCCTTTAAGAACGCCGGCGGCTGGGCGATTTTTCCCATCATTTCCCACGGGCCGTTTCGCCACGACATCCAGTTGGAAGGCTCGCCGCCCCACCCGCCGTCCTGGCGGCACTGGCTGGGAACCGACAGCGGCGCCCGGGACGTGCTTTCGCGCGTGATTCACGGCTTTCGCATCTCCATGCTGTTCGCGCTGATTCTGATGATCATCGCCGCGTTCTACGGCATCGTCATCGGCGGCCTCCAGGGTTACCTGGGCGGCAAGACCGACATGACCGTACAGCGTATCATCGAGGTCTGGTCGGCCCTGCCCTTTCTGTACGTGGTCATGCTCATCGGCTCCATCTACGGACGCACTTTTACCATTCTCGTGGTGGTCATGTCCCTGTTCAGTTGGATCGGACTTTCCTATTACATGCGCGGCGAATTTCTCAAAATCAAGAACATGAACTACGTGCGCGCCGCGCGAGCGCTGGGCATCGGACCCTTGCGAATCTTCTTTCGCCACATCCTGCCCAATAGCCTCACGCCGGTGATTACCATTCTGCCCTTTACCTTGATCAGCGGCATCGGTTCCTTGACGGCGCTGGACTTCCTGGGTTACGGCCTGCCGCCGCCCACGCCGTCCTGGGGGGAACTCATGAAGCAGGGCCTGGATACGATTCAGTTCGCGCCCTGGTTGGCGATTTCAGCCACATCGGCCCTGTTCGTCACGTTGTTGCTGGCTACCTTCATCGGCGAAGGCGTCCGCGAAGCGTTTGATCCCCGGGCCGAGTATCGAGTGGAATAATGAGCGAAGACGAAAAACAAAACGGCATCACGGATACGGGCCCGGGTCAAACAGACGCGGGTTCCGAGCCCGTCCTGCGCGTGGAGGATCTCTCCATCGGGTTCACCACCGAGGAAGGCGAAACCGTCGCCATCACGGACAAGGTGCGTTTTGATCTTCGCGCGGGCGAAATCTACGGTCTCGTGGGCGAATCCGGTTGCGGCAAGACCGTAACTTCGCTGGCGTTGTTGCGATTGTTGCCCGTGCCCAGCGGACGCGTCTTGTCCGGCAGCGTTCGCCTCAAGGGCGAAGACATCCTGGCCATGTCCCCCGAGGAACTGCGCTCCGTTCGCGGACGACGCATGTCCATGATCTTCCAGGAACCCAGCGCGGCCATGAACCCCCTGCAGACCGTGGAGAAGCAATTACTCGAGGGTTTCGAGTATCACGGCTTTGAGGGAAATCGCCTTAAGCGCATTCTGGAACTGCTGGAACGCGTGGGCATCGCCGATCCGCCCCGCGTGCTGGGTGCCTATCCCTACGAACTCTCGGGCGGGATGCTCCAGCGCGTCATGATCGCCATGGCGCTCCTACTTAAACCGGATGTGATTATCGCCGACGAACCCACCACCGCCCTGGACGTAACCGTGCAGGCCCAGATCATGGAGCTGCTGGTGGAACTTCAGAAAGAAGAGGGCGCGGCGATTCTGCTCATCACCCACAACCTGGGCCTCATTGCCCAGTACGCCGACCGACTGGCCGTGATGTATGCCGGTCGCATCGTCGAGGAGAGCACCGTGGACGCTTTCCTCGACAAGCCCCTGCATCCCTACAGCAACGGCTTGCTCAACGCGATTCCCGACCTCACCAGCGACGATCCCAGCCTCAAGCCCATCCCGGGACAGGTGCCCCGCCCGGCCGAATTCCCCACCGGCTGCCGCTTTCGAGAGCGCTGCCCCCGAGCCTTCGAGCCGTGCGGCGATCGCCCCGAACTGCGCTTCATCAATTCCAAACAAAAAACAGCCTGCTTTTTGTACTGAATTACTCGTCCGATAATATAAGAGATTAAGGACGATTCATGAATATCCTCATTATAGATGATATGGCGGACGCACGCGCCCTGGTCCGCGCTTATCTGGCGGCGGACGAACACGTGCGCGTGGTGGAAGCCCCGGACGCCAAAACCGGCCTCAACTACCTGGCGCGGGAAGCCTTCGACGTGGTGCTGCTGGACATCCGCATGCCCGACTTCGAGGGCTTGAGCCTGCTGGACGTGATGAAAAAAGCTCCCGGCCCCGGAAAACCGCGCTTCGTAATGGTTTCGGCCGTCAGCAGCGAATCCGTCGTACGTGACGCCCTGGACCGCGGCGCCCACGAGTATCTTCAAAAGCCCTTTTCGAAACAGCAACTCCGGGATCGATTACTCGCCTGGCAAGAAGCGGCGAAGACGGGGTGAATTGGGCGAAGAGTCGCAATAGGGCAACCCTTCGCCCCAATATAATCGTGATCAAGCCTGGCCGTACAGTGAGACTTGTATCGCGGCGGACTCCTGACTTACGTTAGAAACCGCGAGCCGCGCCCCATTCCAATTGTGCGTGAAGTAACGCGGCGTTCTGTCATTGGCGGGAATCGTGACTACGGGCCGATGGCCCGGCGGGTTCGGATTAATGGTGAAAGTAGCCTCAAAAGTATTGCTGAGATTTTGTACGGCGAGTGTACTTTCGCTCTGATTGGTTTTCGGCGCCACGGCAACGAAATGCGCGGGAACATTTACTGGAGAATTGTAAGGCAGGTAAATTTGCCCGGCCATTCCCATGGCTTTTTCGGTCGTAGTCATGTCTTGATTCATATACGTCATAGTCGTAGTCTCCTTTTTGATGTTGCGCGAAATGTAACACGGCAACATCGCCAATGATAGACGTGTTTTTACGGAGATCCGCAAATCTGCCGGGTATTTCTACGCAGATCTTATAAAATTTTTCGATCTTGATCATCGCCAGCAAAACCGAGTAAACCAGGCAATGTACACGAAAAAGATTCGCCCGGCCAACCGGGCGAATCAAATGGAAATAACCGTTTCGCGCCTTAAATCGCGGCGTCGAGGAGAGTTAATTTGAGAGTGTCGACTTTCGTCGCATCCAGGCTTAACTGAGGAGAAGAAAAGCGTTCCGCATAGGCGAAGTTATATGCATCGGAGCGCGAATTCAATACACGTGACCATCGGTTCCAATGGTCCTTGACTACCTCGCCCCAGAGTTTGTCGTACAGGAGTCCGGCTTTCGGTAGGTACTGAAACCACTGAGAGCTGTTCCATTCTCCCACCGGCGATGACATCCCCGATGATGGATCGATTTTCGCCGATCCCAGAGCACCGATATTCAGCCCGGAGAAGAAATCGCCGAGTATCCAACTATACAGATCGTTGGCCGGCGGTTGAGCTGCCGCGCCATTAAGGCTAAAGAGCGGTGCACCTCCACATGCCGCCGCCGGTGTGAGGAGGTTCAATTCAGTGATCGTCATCTTTATGTCCCCGACCACGCTCCCGGTGCCCTTGAGGGTAAGCTGACCGGACTCATCGATATTCGCCGTCAATTCATAAGTTTGTTTCTTAGACGCGTTACCGGAACCCTGCCCGGAGCCGGCGAACAATCCGGCTACATTCGCAATCTTTCCATTCCCCAGACTCGTGAACGGCGGCTGCACGGAAGTACCCGGGCCGAACGTCTTGATCAAGTAACGCCAGTAATCCAGAAATCCCCGGTAAGGCGTAAAGGGCACACCGGGCATCATCGTCGGTGTATGGTTCGGAATCCCAAAGGATGGGTAGGAATTGGGACCGATAACGCGAACGAAATTGCCGCTTTTATCCTGGACCAGGGCGGGTGCCGGGCTCTTGAGCTGTTCCTGCAAGCCGGGAGGCGATGGCGGTCAAGTCCGCTACGCCGCATTGGGTTCCATCAAGTGTCGGCTCGAACTTATTGTAGCGTGCGTAGGTAATAACCACGCACAGACTGGAGATTTTTTCTCGCCGTAACTGGAGCCGGAAGGGAACTAACTTCGAATTATGTCCCTTACCACCCGCCTTTACCCCTCAATCTTTTGATTGAACCGCCTCCCGGGCCCGTCCAACCTGGTCGAACTTCGGCTCCGGTCGTTGCCAGTTCCCATGTCCGACGTATTAATCAAGGCGGAGAAGCTCAGGACCTATTTCCCGGTAACGGGCGGGGTCTTTCGAAAGACCATCGGTCATGTGCGCGCCGTGGACGGCGTGGATCTGGAAATCAAGTCGGGTGAAATCGTCTCGCTCGTGGGCGAATCCGGCTGCGGCAAGAGCACGCTGGGCAATTCGCTGCTGGGTCTGGTCCAGCCCACCGCGGGACGCATCGTTCTCGACGGCGATGAGCTGGACATCAAACGCCCAGCGTCCTGGAAATCCCATCGCGCGAACTTTCAGTTTATCTTTCAGGATCCCTACACGTCCCTGAACCCGCGCCATACCATTTTCGAAATCATTTCCGAACCCCTGCTGGTGCACGGCGTTCGCAAACGCTCCGACGTGCGCGACGGCGTGGCCGAGCTCCTGGAAAAAGTAGGCCTCTCCGCGGACTACATGCAGCGTTATCCCCATGCCTTCTCCGGCGGACAGCGCCAACGCATCTGCATCGCGCGCGTAATCGGGCTGCGTCCGAAGCTCATCGTGTGCGATGAAATCACGGCCGCCCTGGACGTTTCCGTGCAGGCGCAAATCATAGAACTACTTTTGAAGTTAAAGGACGAACTAGGGCTTTCGCTGCTGTTTATTTCCCACGATCTCTCGGTGGTCAAGGCCATCAGCACGTCCATCCACGTCATGTATCTGGGCAAGATCGTGGAATCGGCCTCGGCCCGGGAGCTCTTCGCGAACCCGGCCCACCCCTATACGAAGGCCCTGCTGGACTCCATACCCACGCTGGATCGCAATCGCCGTCCGGCCCTGCTGGAAGGCGAAGTACCTTCGCCCGTAAACAAACCCGCCGGTTGCGCCTTTCATACGCGCTGCGCGCAGGCGCAAGACAAATGTCGCGCGGAAATTCCCGAGTCTACGCCCCGAGCCGTGGGCGGCGGTACGGCGGCGTGCTTTTACCCGCTGATTTCGAAAGCGGGCTGAACTAATCTGGAAAACAAAATGAACGGACTTGAAATCAAAACCAAACTTAAGGACGCCGTCGTCGAGTGTGAACTTTCGGGCGATCTGGCGATTCGCAATCTAGGCGCCTTCAAGGACGGCGTGGAACAACTGCTCGATGAGGATCACTCCCGCGTCATCCTGGACATGACTCGCGTCAAGTATCTGGATTCGGCCGCGCTGGGCGCCCTGATCGGTCTGGTAGGCGAAGCCCGTCGCCGCGGCGGAGACATAGTGCTCGCCGGTTTAAGCGAAGCCATTCAGCAATTTCTTTCCATCATCGTACGTCGCGGGCCTTCGCCGCTCTTCGGCATCGTAACCGAGGACGTTGCCGCGGGCCACGCGCACTTTCGCGAACTGAATCTGCGCCTGGAAGAACTACTGGGCCTGGACGACCCGGAGCGGCTCTTCGCCGAAGCCAATCGCATGCGCCGCGAAAAACGCCTCCCGGCGGCGCTTGCGCTGTATGAGCAAGCCCATGAGCTGGGCGGACTCGACGAAAAGCGTAAACGCATCGAGCTGGCCTATCATCGCGGTTATTGCCTGTACGCATTGGGAAAATACACCGAGGCCATACCGGTCCTGCGGCATGTGATTGAGGTGCGGGCACGCTCTTCGCCGGCTCC
>CAZGYS010000186.1:0-10418 GCA_964530305.1 uncultured Leptospiraceae bacterium | reverse complement strand
ATACGCATAACGGGACAGACATTGAACCCCGCCTCACCGTCCTGGAAAGCATAATTTCGGACTTCAAATACTGGATGGCGGCGGGAGCGGCCGAATAGGCCCGGCTCTGGCGGGGGCGGCGGACAGACTGACCTGTTGACGGAGGCGGCGGCGGAATAAGCCTGATCCTGGCGGGGGCGGCGAACGGTCCGGCCCGTGGCGGGCGGCGGCGGACTCAATCAGGAAATATAGATGGCGGGGGCGGCGGAACCGGCTTTGGCCCGGTTCGCGGCGGCGGCTTGCGCGTGGATGCGCAGGCGGGCGGATTTCTCCAGGTTTCGATTGGCGTTCAGGGCAATGACCCAGGCGGCGGCGGAGCGGGCGGCGAGTTCGGCCAGGGCGGGGGCGGCGGAAATTTTCAAAACTCCGGCGTCGATGAGCATGAGCCCGGGCGGGCGTCCCTCGAACTTAGTGAAATCGGCGATGGTCTTTCGCAGCTCGGGCAGACCGAGCTTTTCGCGCTGGAAGGCGATGAAGTGTTCGGCCATCAGGCGGCGCAGGCTTCGCTCCTGTTTTTTCTCGGCGGGTTCGGGCAGGCACAGCTCCCGCATACGCTCGCCCAGTGCGGCGGCGGGCGCGGGCGAAAGCAGGAACACTCCCCGACTTCGCATGAGGGCGTACATCGCCGTTTCCAGCAGGAAGTCCCTCCGGCTCTTCGCGTCGCGGTCGGTGAGCACGGCCAGTTGCCCGGGGCGAAGATAGACGCCTTCGACCCCGGGCAGGGGCAGACCGGTCTCATACAGATTGCGTTCCAGCCATCTATTGCGGCGGGCGCTCATCCTTCCGCGAACAGGGGAAAGTACAGGGAAGCCGCTTCCTGGGCGACGAGTCCCCGTTCATATATACGACGGTCCCAGGCGCGGGCGCGCTTGATCAATTCCGCGAACTTTTCGGTATTGATTCCCAGCAGACGACCGTTTCCGTACACGGTGTAAATCTGGATTTCCTCCCCCGCGTGATCGTCCCGATAATAGAAGGGCAACCAGTTGCCATTGACGATTTCGAAATCCATCTCGGGCCGGCGGATGATTCCCCCGTTGCGCGCGTCGTATTCGGATACCTTCAACGCGTGGGCGCTGCGGGGTCCCGCTCCGATATACTCGATCAATACGCAAGTCTCATTGCGCTTCATGCGGACGGCTTCGCCGCGTTGCAGTGCTTCCATGCCGCCGTTCGCGGCGATGGCCGTTTCAAGTGAATACATGGGCATACCTCCGTTTTGAATTACGAAAGTATAGCACGCTCTTTTCGGAATGTCGATTACAAACTTAAATGCAGGTCAATTTTTTTCTTCCAGAGCAGAAGAGGCAAGCGCGCGAGCGAGAGCGCGCAATGTTTCTTCGCGTACGCCTACACCATTTTTCACTTTATAAAACAAGGCTGTAGAATAGTCGGTAATTTTGCCGGCACGGTCGTAAGAAAGATTCCGGCGTTCCATTTCGCTGATAATGTATTCGCGAAATTTTTTAGATACCGCTTCATGTTCATCGGCCAGACGCAGAAGTTCTTCTGCTGCCTTTTCGTGCGGGGCTTTGCGTGGCATGACTCGTTTATGCCGCCTTATGGAGAGCCGTCAAGAAGAATCAGAAGGCGAAAACCCTCCCGCTGAGTGCAGACATAAATCGTTTACTGAGAGCAGAGTCACATCAATTGTCCTCTACTGGCTGACATATCGTTTGCACAATAAGACAACCAGATTGCGTTGGTCCGCGGACTCTCCCTGCATGAATCCCTCAACCATGATCATCATGCATCTCGTATCCATGCTCCGCGAGCATCGCTCCCACTCTCTCTCGCGATTCCGGCGATAGTCGCAGCCCGAAAGCATCGCTCAGCCGATTCATATAATTGAAAAGCCCGCACACGGATACGGCGCTGTAGACAGCGGCTTCGCCCCAACCCGCGTCCATCACCGCGCGAAGATCCGACTGTGTCAATCGCGCGGGTTCCTCATTTAATTTGCGAACATAGTGCAGCAGGGCTTTCAGCTTTACATCGCAATCAGCGCCGTCAAGATCCTCCAGCAGCCGTTCCAGCAGGCCGGATTCCACTCCCAGTGCTTCGGCCGCGGCCGTGTGGCCATTATAGCATAACTGGCAGGCATTCAGCCCGGACGTGTACGCGGCGATGAGTTCCCTTTCCGCGACCGAAAGGGGAGATGGTCCGCGCATCAACTGCTCCGTCAATTGGGCCAATGGCATGCCGGATTCCGGATAGCGCATGAATATGCCTTCCGGCCCTGAATTCTCGGGTATTGTAGATAGAAAAGACATGTTGCTCTTCCTGCATATAGGGTATAGGGGTATAAGGGTATAAGGCATGTAGGAAATCTTTGCGCGGACGTCAATGCCTTTCTGAGTGTAATGAATTTTTGGCCGGGCCGGGAGCGCCGGTTGGTCTGGCACATCAGGGAACTGGCGGCGGTACGGTCCTGGTTGAGCAAGATCATATTGCGTAATGAGTTCGATAACGGAAAAGTTATTGACGAATTACCCGGACGGAGTATATAATGACTATACCCCCCCGGGGCATATATCATGAAGCGACTTTCGCGAAATAAATCAGTGGCCCAATGGAGCCGCAAGGCTACGTCCCTTCTGGGCGTGGCGGCACTGGCTTTTACGTTCAGCTTTTCCTGCTGTGACCTCGGAGCCTGCGGCTCTTCGCGGGCCGACTCCATGTCGGAAGCTCGACAAGCCTATGGAGATTGTCATGGCGTTCCCGCGCCGAACAAAGAATCAAAGAAAAAGTCGCGAGATAAAGAATGCGCCAATTGCGGTTCACATAATACGGCCCAGCGCGATGATCACGATTCATTTGACGCGTCTCGTGCCCGATTGGTGGCTGGGCCGATTATTCACGACATAGTCCATCCGGAGCTTCCGGCTCCCCGCGGCGTCGCGGTCAATCTTGTATTCTTCCATATCCCTCCGCCGGATACGCGGCGTCATTTGGTCCTTCAGACCTTTCTTATATAGAAACCTCTCTTTCAAATTCACGGGATAGATCCGTTCATTCGGTCGTTCCCGTACTGAATATTGAATTCGCGCTGAATCGCGAAAGAAGAGGTATTTATGTTCTTCAGACAGTACTATCGCATCGCGGGAGTAATTCTACTCCTCGGGATGCCGTTCATGCCGACGGTTGCCGACGGACCGTCGCCGGAGACAAAAAATAAACGCACGCAGGCCCGCGCCACCGAAGGAAAGAGGGTTCCCGCGCTCCGGGACTTGATATTGCGGATCAGTATGGAACATCCGCGCATCCAATCCAGGGCCCGCGAGCTGATGGCCGCGTTGAAGCGCGCGAAATTCAGCTCCTGGACTTATCCGGATCCGCGCATAGGAGTGTTCTGGTTGAATGGTCCTTATAAACGAGACCTTCGTTTCATTCGCGATCAGACGCCCATGACGGGTATTGAGTATCGCCTCATGCAGGCCATACCCTTTCCCGGGCGACTTACCGTCGCTTCGAAACTAGCGGACGAAGACGCGAATATTCGTCGATTTCAACTGGCACTGGAAAAGAATCGCATAGTCGGCGAGTTCCTGGAGCTGCTGACGCGGGCTCGGGCCGCTCATGAAACGATTCGACTCGCGGAATCCTACGCCGAGCGCATGAACGTTGTGGCCGACGCGGCGCGAACCAGGTATGCGGTAGGCAAAGGAAATCTAGCGGATGTGTCGCGAGCTTCCTTGAAAGCAGAAGCCTATCGCGAACGAATCATCAAACTCAAGGGAGCCTTTGATGATCAAGTCGCTCGTATGACATACTATCTGGTTGGGGATATTGACGAGACAAAGCAAAAATCCGTCGATCAGACCGCGGGAAAGCTCATTCGCGAACTTATCCGGAAAAACGAGCCTGGAGAGTATGTAAACCGTCTGCGTCGGAACACGCCGGAGTCGGCGAAGGACCTGCCGAATCGTTCATTGCTCATCGCCCTGAGCAAAACGAAAATCACAAGAGCCGAGAAGGATCGGACTCTGGCGCGCATGAACTATTTGCCGGATTTCGAAGTTTTCGCGGCGTATCGTAAACGCGCATTTATTGATAACGATCCGGCGCAGGGCGAAAACTTCATGAGCTTCGGCGTGACCATCCGCGTGCCTCTCTGGTCCGGAATATCCAACACCCACCGGGTGGCTGAAAAAAAAGCCCGCCTGGACGCGGCGCGTATGAATGCGACCGATATTCTACGGCGTGAAACTACGATGTTCGAGGCCTTGAAGTCCCGCCGGCGCACGGCGATGGACCGGTTCAGTCTGTATTCGAAACGGCTAATCCCCACGGCCGTCCAGGCCCGGGATTCGGCCCGCCTGGCTTATGAAACGGGGAAAGTTGATTTCGACGTATTCCTGAGCAGCTGGGATACTCTCTACATGCTGGAAGCGGACCGAATTCGCCTTCAGGCCGCCGCCCATCGACAAATGATTTTGATGGCCCTCGTCTATAACGAAATTCTGCCGCGCGTCAGCGTCGCGAAAGGAGATCGAAAATGAAACAATTCATTCATGCACGAATCAATTCCATCCGGTCGGGCTTTCTCACATCGAAGGGACTGGCCATTGCAGCCGCCGCGATTGTCGCTATAACCTTGATCGCGGGCGCAATCTATTACAATTATCCCCGCGTCGGTTCGAGTTCGCGGAGCGCGAAAGCCCCCGCGAAACAGCTCTACACATGCTCCATGCATCCGCAGGTGCTCAAAAGCGAGCCGGGTCTGTGTCCTATCTGTCACATGGATCTTGTTCCGGTCAAGAATCACAATCATGGCGCGAAAGGCGGCGCGAACAATGCCGCCGGAGACGTGAAGGACAAATCTAAAGACGCGAAAGATACTCTACTGATTCGGGTCGCGCCGGCCGTCGTTCAAAAGATGGGCGTCAGCACCGAGATCCTGAAGAAAGAGGAAATCGCCCGGGAGATCCGCGCCGTAGCCCATGTGGAATTCAATGAAAAAAATCAGGTCATCATAAACAGCCGCGTGAACGGATGGATAGAACGACTGTATGCGCGCTATACGGGCAAGAAGGTTCGGCGCGGGCAGGCCCTGGCCGGCATTTACAGTCCGGAGCTGGTTTCGACTCAGGAAGAATATCTTCAACTGTACAAGAAGCTCAAGGATAGTCAGACTTCGCCGGAGCTGAAGCGCTTACTGGCGGCGGCGCGAAAGCGCTTGCGTTACTGGAATATAAGCGAAGCCCAAATTCGACGCATTGAAACAACGGGCAAGGTGTCGCGTCTTTTGACTTTGTATTCTCCCTACAGCGGCGTAATCACGGAAAAAAAAGTGGTTCAGGGCGCTCGCATTAAGATCGGAACCGATCTTTTCAAGATTGTGGATCTTTCGACTGTCTGGGCCTTCGTTCACATTCCCGAGAAAGACATCCCCTTCGTGCGGGAGGGTATGCGCGCGACGATGATTGTACCCCAGGTACCGGGTAAAACTTTTCCGGGGCGCGTGAGTTTTATTTTTCCCTATATGGACTCGAAAGCCCGGGACCTCAAAGTACGCGTATCCTTTCGAAATCATCGCTTTCGTCTACGCCCGGGAATGTACGCCACGATCATTCTCAAGAACAAATTCACAAAGAAATACGTCGTCGCGCCTTCGTCGGCCATCATCCGCACGGGCACTCGCGAGCTGGTCTTCGTATACAAGGGTGACGGAGCCTTCGAGCCTCGCGAAGTGCAAACGGGAGCGGTGGGCTCAAAGGATCGCGTGCAAATTCTCAAAGGCCTGAAGGAAGGCGAAGCGGTCGTGGTTTCGGGACAATTCCTGCTGGATTCCGAGACTCGAATTCAAGAGGCGGTACGCAAGCTGCGCGAAGCCGGCGCGAGCGGAAAATCCATGCCGGGAGGGCACAACCATTGATTCGCAAAGTCATTGAAGTCTCTCTCAAGAATCGCCTTTTGACGATTCTTTTCGGCGCGGCGATTATGATCAGCGGTCTATTCGCCGTGTTCAATATCCCCATCGACGCTATTCCGGATCTTTCGGATACGCAGGTGATCATATACACCGAATACTCCGGGCAGGCTCCCCAGGTCGTGGAGGATCAGGTAACCTACCCTCTGACATCGGCCATGCTGGGAGTACCGCACTCGAAGGTTGTGCGAGGCTATTCCTTCTTTGGTTTTTCACTCGTATACGTAATCTTCGAGGACGGCACGGATCTCTACTGGGCGCGAAGTCGGGTTCTGGAATACTTGAATTTCGCCGCGGGGCGATTGCCGGACGGCGTCAAACCCAGGCTGGGCCCCGACGCCACCGGTGTCGGCTGGGTTTTTATGTATACCCTGCGCGACAAAACCGGTCGCCATGATCTGCAAAAGCTGCGCGCGATTCAGGACTGGACTCTACGCTATGAACTGGCGAGTCTGAAAGGCGTATCCGAGGTGGCCAGTCTAGGAGGTTTCGTTAAACAGTACCAGATCGAAGTCGATCCGTCGAAACTCATTCTGCATCGAGTTTCCATTCAGCTGCTTCGCAAGCGGTTGTCTCGAAGCAATCGCGATACGGGCGGTCGCCTTATTGAGATGGGCGAAACCGAGTTCATGGTCCGCGGCCTGGGCTACATCAAGTCCGTCGAAGATATCCGCAAAATCGTGCTGAAAGTGGACCGCGAAGGAAACCCGGTCACAATCGGCGACGTGGCGAATGTACAGATCGGGCCCGAAATTCGACGCGGCCTGGCCGAATTCAATGGCGAAGGCGAAACCGTGGCGGGCATCGTGCTGATTCGCTCCGGCGAAAACGCCCTGGAAGTAATCGACCGCGTCAAGAAAAGATTAAAAGAACTACAGCCGTCCCTGCCGAAGGGAGTCGAAATCGTACCGTCCTATGATCGCTCGAATCTCATCAAGAGGGCTGTCCGCAACGTAACATGGAAAGTCGGCGAGGAAATGCTCGTCGTAGCCCTGGTGACGATGCTCTTTCTGCTGCATGCGCGTTCCGCCCTGGTGGCGGTTGTAGTTTTGCCCCTGGGTGTATTGGCCTCATTGTTCACGATGTATGCGCTGGGGATCAGCGTGAACATCATGAGTCTGGGAGGAATCGCCATCGCCATCGGCGTGATGGTGGACGCCTCCGTGGTCATGGTGGAAAATCTGCACAAGCACCTGGAACGCAATCCTGATCTGCCGCATCTGGAAATCGTTCGCCGCGCGTCCATCGAAGTGGGTCCCGCGTTATTTTATTCGCTCCTGATTATTACGATTTCATTCTTGCCGGTGCTGCTACTGGAGGAACAGTCCGGTCGCCTGTTTCGTCCGCTGGCCTTGACGAAAACCTTCGCCATGGCCTTCGCGGCGATTATCGCGATTTCCATTATCCCGGTATTGATGAGTTTTTTCATCAAGCGGGATGGACCGCCGCCGGAAACTCCCGCACCGCTCCCACCCCATGATGAACAGGACGACGAGCCTATGGGAATCGATCCTGAAGGTTTATACACTTCCCCGGGAGAAGCGAAAGCCCTGGAGCATACCACGAGCACTCTTGCGTACAGGTTGAAGCTTCTGTTTCGACCCTTGAATCGCCTTCGCGGCGAAGACGAAAATCCCATCGCGCGGTTTTTAAAAACGATATTCACACCTTTAATTCACGGGGCGCTGGAAAAAAAGATGCCTTTCTTTCTGGCGATTCTGGGGATCGTTTTGCTGACAATAATTCCTCTGAAAGGAATACCGAAACCGGGCGGTGGTTACCTGGTCCGCCCCATCGGCGGCGAATTCATGCCTCCCTTGAACGAGGGCGACCTGCTATATATGCCCACAACGCTTCCCGGCCTTTCCATCACGAAGGCGCGCGAACTTCTACAGAAGACGGACGCCATCATCAAGTCCTTTCCCGAGGTGGATCACGTGCTCGGGAAAATCGGACGCGCGCAAACGGCGACGGATCCCGCGCCGCTTACCATGATTGAAACCACCATCATGCTCAAGGATAAGAAGCACTGGCGCGCGGGCATGACCACCGAGAAACTGATTCGCGAGTTGGACAAGGCCATTCAATTTCCCGGTCTCACCAATGCCTGGACTTATCCTATTCGCACCCGCATCGATATGCTTTCAACGGGAATCAAGACGCCCGTGGGAATCAAACTCATGGGCGACGATCTTGAAAAACTCTCGCGCTTCGGTTCGCGCGTTGAAGCGATTTTGAAGGAGCTGCCAGGAACGGCTTCGGCCATATCGGAACGGGTAACGGGCGGTAAATATATCGACTATGAAATCGATCGCGACGCAGCCGCGCGATACGGCCTTACCATCGGCGACATACAGGACACCATCATGACCGCGGTGGGCGGAATGAATGTCACCACGACGGTGGAAGGCCTGGCGCGATATCCGGTGAACATTCGCTATCCGCGCGAATTGCGGGACAGTCTCAGCAAGCTGCGCGATATCTATGTCAGTCTTCCCAATGGAGCTTACATCCCGATAACTCAGGTAGCCCGTCTTCGCGTAAAAGACGGTCCGCCGGCAATCAAGACCGAAAACGCCCGTAAGACCGCCTGGATCTTCGTGGACTTAAAGCAGGGCAAGGATGTGGCGTCGTATGTTGAGGAAGCCCGGGAGCACCTGTCGCAAAAAATCGCTGAAAAGAAACTCATCGTTCCGCCGGGTGTCACGATTCTCTGGAGCGGCCAGTATGAATACCTGGAACGCGCCGCGAAGAGACTGACCATTGCCGGAGCGGCGGCGCTCGCGGCGATCATCCTCCTGATGTATCTGCACTTTCGCAACTTCCTGCAACCGGCTATACTGCTGGGTTGTCTGGCCTTCGCGGTAACCGGCGGAATCTGGTATATGTGGGTTCTGGACTTCAACCGCTCCGTAGCGACGGATGTTGGTTTCATCGCGCTCGCGGGCCTCTCGGTGGAGACCGGCATCGTACTTCTCGTGTATCTGGATAATGTCTTCGCCCGACGTCGAAGCGAAGGGCGCCTGAAAACGCCCGCGGATATTCGCGAAGCGATGCTGGAAGGCGTCGTGGAAAGGCTGCGACCCAAGCTCATGACTACGGCCACGACCTTCATGGGCCTGTTACCGTTAATGTGGGCCGCGGAAGCAGGCTCCCGGGTCATGAAGCGCCTGGCCGCTCCCATGATTGGCGGCCTGGTCACCGATACCATCGTAACGCTGTTCTTGATACCCGTAATTTATGAATGGATTCAGTTGCGAAAACTGAAGCAAGGCAAGGCCGGTCCGCTGCACGATCCGGCTGAAAATGAAAACGCAGCATAAAAATTGAAAGGAGATAAGAATGAAAACAAAAAATTTGATTCCGGCGATTCTTGCCGCGGCGGCCGTGCTGACCTGGACGGCATGCGGAAAGCCCGATTCGCATGGAGACCACGGCCACGATCAAAAGTCCGGGGGTCACGGCTCCATGAATCATGCCGGAGCGACTACGAAAATTGTAAAGCATGACGGTCTGCAATTCGCATTCGATCTGCAAGACAAAACAAAGCACATGGGTATGATGAAGATGATGAATTCGAAGATGAAGCACAAGGCTTCCGCGACGCATTTCATCAGCCTGACCATCATCAATCTGAAAACTAAAAAACTGGTGAGCGACGCGAAGGTATCATTCACCATAACCGGCCCGGACGGCAAATCGGCGACGGGCTCCGGAGACCTGATGGCGGGCAAGGGCATGGCTCACTATATCGCCGGTTTCGCGAAAACCGCGCCTGGAAAGTATGCCGTCGCCATGAGCACGAACATCGGCGGCAAAAAGCACGCTCACAAGGTCGACTTCGACCTGAAATAAAACCACAATCGGCCCGTCGCCGAACATGCGACGGGTCGAGAGGAAATCGAAAATGAACGAGCATCATCATCATTCGCGTGAACACGCCCATGAACATCCTGAGCATGAACATACCGGCCATGAGCATGGCGCGGGTCATGGCGATCATCATCGCATGATGATCGCGGACTTCAAGAAGCGCCTCCTGGTTTCGGCGATACTTACGATTCCGGTACTCGCTCTGTCCTCCATGATTCAGAAGCTGCTGGGATTCAATTTCACTTTCCCCGGTTCTTTGTACGTCTTATTCGCGCTTTCCACCGCCGCTTTCTTTTACGGCGGTTGGCCTTTCCTGACGGGCCTGTATCATGAACTGAAGGCGCGCGCGCCGGGCATGATGACCTTGATTGCGCTCGCGATTATCGTCGCCTACGCGTACAGCTCGGCCGTGGTTTTCGGGCTCAAGGGCAAGATGTTCTTCTGGGAGCTCGTTACTCTCATCGACATCATGCTGCTTGGCCACTGGATTGAAATGCGATCCATCCTGGGTGCTTCGCGGGCGCTGGAATTGCTGGTACAGATGATGCCTTCGGAAGCGCATCTGATCAATGAT
>CAZGYS010000185.1:0-10427 GCA_964530305.1 uncultured Leptospiraceae bacterium | reverse complement strand
TCACCTCTGCGGAATAGCCTAATCCGCGCCCGGGCCCGCGGTTTTTTTAGACAGACGCAGGCGATTGAAGACATTGACTTTACGGGAATAAGCATGCCATTCACGCCACTGCTTAAAGTCCATGAGCCTGGCGCGAACCTTGTCCGGACTCGCCTGGATTTCCACGGTCTCGCGCACATGATATTCCTTATCCAGGAAAAGAGGCACGGTAAACAGAGCGAAAACAAACAGAAACTGTAGAACGACGGCATAAATCAGGATCTTTTTCACGGCGATTCTCCTGGGAAATCATCCCATGAAAAATCGCCGGGTCAAGTCGAAAGTATACGCCGCCGGTCGGCGCGGATGGGTCATGCCGCCCTACGACCACCGGTTGATCACCACTTCTTCCCCGCTTTCACGTTCGCCAGGGCCATGCCGGGCAGCTTACCATTGCCGTCGATGATGGTCTTGTTGAACTTCATCGCCGTGATCTTCCATGTTCCACCCGCGCGAGTGAGTTTGAAATCGTAAGTTCCCATGACGCGCCAGGTTTCGCCGCCGGGTGCGCCGGGGATGTAGTGAATGGCCGTGCCGTACGCGAAAGCCGTCGCCGAATCGCCTTGCGCGCGAATATCGAAATTGGAAATGGAATGCTGGGTGTGCTTGAAGCCGGGCAGCATGCCCTTCCACGCGCCCGTGATTTGCGCCGGCGTCAGATTCGCCGGTTGGCCGCCCGCCATGGACGTATAGTCCAGCAATACCTTGTCGGCCATGGCCGAGTGGACGAGCTTCCAATCATGAGAATCGGCCCCGCGAAATACCTTGAGCACCGTATCTTGAATGGCCCCATTGGGCGCGGTCGAACAAGCCCCGGCCATACCGGCCATCAGTACTATCATCATGAATTTTGCTTTGAACATCGAGTCCTCCCTTGAATGCGTTTCGCATTCGTTGTAGAGAGTATAGGCGACGGGACCCGTGCGATCTTGCATCATATTGCGCCGGAATTGTAAAATATGGGGACGGAGGGAGCAGCGCACCCTCCCTGGAGCAAAAAAAAGCCGGGCTTCTACAGCCCGGCCGGGAATGGAATGGTACGAACCGCGACAGCGGTCGAAACTTTAGAACTTGTAGGTTAGCCCGAACGAATAGCTGATGCCCTTGCGATACTCGTTATAGAGGACGCTGGAGCCCAGAGCGGCGGCTTCCTGAGTCGTCTTGAATTTGGGGTCCGTAATGTTTTTGATGGACGCCTTGATTTTCAAGTTATCGTTCAGGACGTGGGAGAATACCAGGTCCATGACGGCAGTGGACTCTTCCACGGTATCGGGCGCGCCTTCCGCGCCGACGGCGGAAATGCGATCCCCGAACACGTTGTAGAACAAGCCGATGGACGTGGTCTTCTTCTCGTTCAGGAAATAGCTGACCTTGATGTTGTATACGAAATCGGACTGACCTTGCAGCGGTCGCTCCAGGTTCGTGGGACTCAAGGTAGCTTCGCGACTGTTGGACGGGAAGACACCGGCGCGAATCAATTCGCGCTTTTCGTAGCTCATCACCGTTACGCGCGAGCGAATCAAGAATAGGTTCAGCTCGGCGCGAAAGCGCTTGAGAAAGTCCTTGCGAACGTCGAACTCGATACCGCGAATCTGACCCTCTTCCGCGTTGGTGAACGTGTAGGTCAGGGCGTTGGAGCCGGCTACGGGTTCACCAACGGTTTCGATGGGGTCGACCATGTTCTTCAGGAAGAAGCCCACGCCGATGTATTCACTCGCGGTCATGTAGAATTCATAACGAAAGTCGTAGTTATGAATGTAGGTCTGCGTCAGGAACGGGTTACCGCGAACGATGTCGGCGCCGAAGTATTCGGAGAAGTTGAAGTCCGAAAGTTCACGAGCATCGGGACGGGTAACCGTTTCCGAATAACCGAAACGGAAGTTCATCTTTTTACGCCATTCGTAAACTACGTTGGCGGAAGGCAACAGGTCTCCCGATTTGATTTCGCCGATACCGGGGCGATTGATGTCGAAGTCCGGCGCGCCGCGCTGAAAGGGGTTATAGGTTCGAACGACCTGGTAGTTGTCCTCGTAGCGAGCACCACCGATGAAGCGAAGCTTGGGCAGAAAGATGGGCATGTCCACCTGTCCGAAGAAGGCGTGGATCTTTTGCTGAGCCTCGAAGGTGCTCTTGTCCTGGCTGCGCTGGTCCAGCAGGTAATCGCCCGCGTAGACGCGAGCGCTGTTGAAAGTTAAATCGCCCGGAACCGGGAAACGCTCCAGATCCGTCAGGCCGCCGCGACGGCGATAGTTGAAGGCTTTGGAATTAAAGTCCTTCGCCCGGTCGGAAGCCATGGCGCCGAATTTCAACTTACCGTAAAAGCCGTCCCACTGACGAAAAGGCAGCGTGTAGGAAAGCTGAATGGCGTCGGTGATGTCCTCGGACTCGGAGAAAAATCGCGAACCGTCCGGGCTCACGCCCAGGCGAAGAACGTCGGTGCCGCCGCCGATGGCATTGTACACCCAGGCCTCTTGCTTGAGGTCGGGCTCGGTGCGACTGGCTTTGGAGAAGTTCAAGGACCATTCAATGGTATGGGGGCGACCACCGAAGAAAGTGTGCGCGTGCTTACCGCCGAAAGTCTGGTTCAGCAGTTCGCGTGAAATAAAACCGCTCGTGCGACCGGCGAAAACCTGGTCGTTGATGGTAATCAAACCGTTGGCTTCGCGGACATAACTTTCGGACTGATAGGAAATCAGGGTCTTGGAATAGAACTGATTACCGGGCGAAACTTCATACGCAAGGTTCATCAAGTTACCCCAGAGGACTTCCTCGGTCCAACGCGTGGAGTCCTGCTGCTGAAGAGGCAGCAGATAGTTCGTGTCTTCCGCTTCCACGCGTCCCACGAGACTGGTGGCCTGCCAGCGGCGATCCACCGCATCGCGCTTGCGAAAGCTGCGGCTATAGGAGGAACCGACGACGTAACCGAAGCGACCATCGCCCATTTTGATGGTATCGCCCACGGAAAAGCTGAGCTTGCGGTCCGGTCCGGCATTGATGCGCTTCGGTGCCCAGGTATTGTTCAGGCCCAGCACGCCGAGGCGATAGATGTTCGACGGGACACCGCCGACGGCGGTGGAACCTTCCACATAGGGAACCGCATCCGAAATGGAATCCATGATGTCGGGAAGATCCCGCGAACCACTGTCGCGACCCAGCACTTCGCCGCCGCCGCGCGGGCCGGAACGCAGGAAGTGTTGGCCGGTGGAAAACGTATTGCCGCCCAGGCCGAGACCTACGCTGAACGCGAACTTGTCCGGATATTCCTTGGTTTCGATTTTGACGAGACCGCCGGAGAATTCACCCGGGTCTTCCGGGAGAAAGGATTTAATGACGCGAATATTCTTAATCAAGCCGGCCGGGAACATATCCATGGGCACGACTCGTTTTTGCGGTTCGGGCGAAGGCAGAAAAGAACCGTTCAGCAGAGTGCTGGAATAACGTTCACCCAGACCGCGCACGAAGACGAATTTACTGTCGATCAGCGTGATACCGGTGACGCGCTTAAGAACATCACCCGCGGACGAGTCCGGGCTGCGCTTAATGGCTTCCGCGCTGATACCGTCGGAAACGGAGCCGGCTTTTCGCTGAAGGTTCAGCATGGCCGCTTCCGTATTGTTGATGGCACGTCCCTTTACGACGACCTCTTTGGCCACCTTAACACCCAGGACCAGATTCAGGACCCGAGTCTGGCCGCCCTTTACGGTGACGGTGCGAACTTCCGTATCGAAGCCCACCATCTGAAAAGTGACCTTGTGAGTTCCAGGGGGAACGGTCAGGGTAAACTTACCGTCGAAGTCCGTCTGCGCGAACGCGCGAACTTCACGGACGATTACGGCCACGCCCACCTGGGCTTCCCCGGTGCCGGAGTCCAGAACCTTACCACGAATGGTGGCCGTAGCCTGGGCCTGGATGGAGGCCGGAAGGAACAGGAAGCCGGCCGTCAGGAACAACAGGGCCGATAGATTGCGTTTCATCGAAGCTTTCATTTTTAATCCTGATTTATGTTTTTCGTTCTCGCGCGATCGCCTTCGCGATCGTGATTCTTGAAGTAGGATATGGAAGTTCGCTGAAAGAACGAACTTCCATGACGAGAACATTACTATGGAGGTAATATTTCGCTCTTAACGTTACGACTTTATGACAAATCTGGGACGAGCGGGGTTTAAAATATTGCATAGCCGCGACGAAGATGTCGCAAGTTTAGTCCGTATTGACTACGGCGATTTTCCATCGCCCTTGATGTTTGACGACGATGCGAATTTCGCGGATGTTTTCCTTACGTCCGTCGATGGTTACCTCGGCGAACTTCAGATCGTGACCCTCCAGGGCGTTCATGGAGCGCGTCTTTTTTTTCCAGACGATGCGTTTGATGACGACCTTGCGGCCGCGCAGCTGACGCCCCAGACTCTGAATACCCATATTGCGCTTCATGCGCGCCCAGCTGACCGCCGTTTTGGGAGGCATGCCGTAATTCATGGTGAAGCGATCCGGCTGGTTGGGCCAGAAGATCTCGCCGTATTCCCGGTCATTCATAACCAGGGAACGGGCGGTTTGCTCATCGCCCTTGATCAAGGCGACGATGAAGTCTCGCACAAGTTGGTCCCGCGAAGAACGGGTTTCGCCCAGGTCGTATTTGTCGCGAATCATCGCCTGAAGCTTTTCGCGGCGAGCTTGAAGTTCAGCCTGGACTTTTTTCGGCAGCGGCGCGACAATGAGATTGCCGTTATTGTCTCGCGCGGGCTTCGCGTCGTTTTTGCCGCAGGATATGCTTAGAAATAATAACAGAGAGATGGACGGAATCGCCTTGAGCAGCTTGTTCATGGTGTAGTACCTATCAAAAGAGCCGGGGATGCTCTCCCCGGCTCATGAACCAGGCGGCAAGCCGCCCGGTCGTGATTGATTGTTTTCTATTTCCGATTAGTTCGGCGTATAGAAGGTCCAGCCACTCGCCCAGTTACCGGACGTAGAGGTCATACCACCACAGGTGGTATCAGCCGTCAGGAACGTGCCCGCGGAGGTGGAACCGCAGTTGGTCGTACCGGCGGTGGACGTGTAGTCCGGAGCCGTGTTGTTGGCTACATCGCCCGCGCTGGTGTAGGGCTGCGCATTCAGGTCCTTCGTCTGAGTGATGCCGGCCGTGTTGCAGGTCAGGTTATCGCTCGAAGAGGTCTGCGTGCGCATGGTGATCGTCGGAGCGGTATTGGAGCTCGTATTGCTGTCGCAGCGGATTGAGCCGGCCGCGAAGTTATACATTACACCGGTCTGAAAGTTACCCGTGATGCCTTCGCGCAGACGCATACCGAAACCACCGGTGATACCCGCGCCGAAGAGCGAGAAGTTGCGAACGGTGGGGTTCGAGTAGCCGGCGTTACCCGTGGGGGTCGTGCCCGTGCTGTGCGAACCGTCCATTTCCATACCGTGGGGGTCGGAGCTGTGGGTTACGCCTTGAGCAGCGGTGTACTTGTGCGAAATGATGTACTGGAGCGTACCGCCGAAACCTTCGTCCATGTCGAAGTCGTCGTCGGCCGTGCCGGTGCCCAGCAGGTATTTAGCGTTAACGCTGCCGCCGAACCATTCGAAAGCATCGTCTTTACCCATGTGGCACTGAATGTGCGACAGGGTCGTACCGCTACCAACGCCGTACATGGACAGACAGTTCAGCTCGTCACCGGGGGAAACTTCGTTACCCGCGAATTCGATACGAACATACTGCATGCTTCCGGAGCTGTCACCGGAGTTGTTAGCCGCGCTACCACCGTAGTTGATGGAAACGCCGCCCTCGATAGCCTGAACGCTGGAGCGGGTGTTGGGAGCATTACCGATGAGAACGATACCACCCCAGTCACCGGGAGCTCGCGAGCCCGCGTCCTTGGAAGACGTGAAAACGATGGGGCTGGTGGAGGTACCAACTGCATTGATGGTTGCGCCGGCGCTGATGATCAGAGCCGAACCGGCCAGGCCGCGGACGGTAGCACCGGCGGGAACGGTTACGGTTACGCCGGAAGCGGCGATTACGATACCACTGAGAACGGTGCCGTCGGTCAGCGTGGTGTTGCTGGTCAACGTACCGGTAACGACGTTACCCTGAGTGGCGAACAGTGCCGCCAGCGCAAGAGTGTTGTCGTCATCGTCGTCTTCCAGGCCCAGCAGACTGCAGGCGCCGCTGATTGCGATCAGTGAAGACATGGTCAACACGGAAGCAATTCGCTTTAAGGATTTGAGTTTCATTAGGATCCTCTCGAAAATTGGAATCAGATATTGAGCGATGAAGGCACTATGTAACTTCATCAATTAATGCTGTGAAGGTAGTCTTCCGACGTGACGAGAACATGACGCCAAAATTAAGAAAAGAGCATTTCGCGGACGGACGGAATGCGACGGCGCCCCGCGAAGCTACGCGTTCGCTCGAGTCGCGCGCACAACGCGCAAAACCGCGAAGCCGAACGGCCCGCGGTTCACGCGCGAATAGCGAGAAAAGAAATCAGCCGAGAGTAAAGCGAACCGGGATGTTGATTTTAACGGTTACCGGCTTGCCCTTCAAGGTAGCAGGCTTGAATTTCTTACGATAGAACGCACGAACGGCCGCGCGCTCCAGGCCGTAGCCGAGACGATCCTTCTTACGACCGAGTATGCGAACCTTGAGCACTTCGCCCGTGTCGGCAATCCAGACCGTCAGCATTACGCGGCCCTCGGCGTTCGCCTTGCGCGCGGCGGCCGTATATTGGGGTCGAATGTGGGGCGTGAGATCCCTGGGCATAACCGCGCCGACGAAGAAGGGGTTTTGAGCCGACGCGATGCGCGGGTCTTCCTTCTTCTCTTTCTTTTCGACTTTATCGGTGGCCTTGATTTCGCCTTCGGGAACTTGAACCGCGGCCTTGGGCTGCGCGAATTTCAAATCCGTTACGAAGGATACTTCGCTGAAGATTTCTTTTCCGGCATCGAGGATTTCGCCTTTAATGACGACGGTACCGATGAATACGGCCTGGGCGACGGCGGAAACGGTGCCGAACACCAGAAACCGATTCTGATGAAACCAGATGCCGAATTTTTCCCGAGCGCCGCGAACGGGCAACGCGATTGCTTCCTCCATGGTTTGTTCCATGGTCATAGTCTCCGTGGATTCCATTACATTCTCCGACTTTTATTATTCGCTGAAATTCGCCGCGCGAATTTCGTTTTCGTACCATTGAAGCGGTCTATTTATAAGCTCCGCTCGTTTTGTTTTGTTACCAGGGCGAAATTCTTCGCGCCGATGCCTTTCAACCCGTCCAGGATTTCGTGAACCTGGTCGAATTTCAGACTCTTGTGGGCGTTGATGAGAATTTTCACGTCCGGCTTTTTCTGAACTTCAATCTCAACCCGTGCCATGGCCTCGGGCAATGACACGGGAATGTTATTAAAAAAGATGCGCTTGTTTTTGGAGATGGACAGATTCAAGTCCTTCTCCTTGAGCTCCCGGCCCTTCGCGTCGGGAAGCACGAGCGGAATATCCGCGTCGACCTTCAGTACCGACGTCACCATGAAGAATACCAGCAGCAAAAACGCGATGTCCGCCATGGAACTGACGGGCACGGTCGCGATGAATTTTTTTCTTCGTATTGCCATTTTGATTACCGCTCAATGACGAAACGCGTCGCCTTACTTGAGCCTCTGCAATGATATATGCTTAAAACCGCGCTTCTTGATGAGCGACATGGTCGTAATCATGTCCTGCACCGACGTCTTCGCGGAAGACTGCAGCAGGGCGTATTTTTTATTCAGGTCTTGAATTTGCAGTTCCGCGATACCCTTCGCGAACTCTTCGCGGTTTTTGAATTCGAGTTTTTTGATCGTGGGATGCTCCACGACAAAACCGGCTTCCTGCACCTTGAAGATGTAGACCTGCTCCTTGAGCACGAGGCGCGGCTGCGATTTTTTCTTCGGCAGCGTACTGGAAAGGCCTTCCTTTACGTAGAAGACCGACGCCACCATGAAGAAAACCAGCAGAAGGAAGGCGATGTCCGACATACTCGCGGCGGACACCTCCTCCAGTTCCTTTTTCTTGCGTAGTTTAACCATCTTTGCTCTCGCCTAACTTCAAGCGATGCGATTAGCTCGCGGTTGTCGCCTCTTCCTTACGCGCGGAGTTTTCCGCGCCGCTCTTAACTTGCAGCATGCGCTTGTAGACCAGATTCGCTGCCTGCTCCACGTCGGTGGCGAAGCCGCTTACGCGCTGGCTGAAATACTGGAAGAAGGTCATGGCCGGGATGGCCACAATCAGACCCGCCGCCGTGGTAATCAGGGCTTCCTTGATGCCGCCCGCGACCACTTTCGCGTTTACGGTGTCCGCGTTGGCGATGGCGTCGAACGCGCCGATCATACCGGATACGGTTCCCAGGAATCCAATCAGGGGAGCCAGGGTCGAAATCGCCGCGAGAACGGGCAGTCCGCGTTCGGAGCGGGCAATCATATTGCCGGCTTCGCGCTCAACGCCTTTCGAGAACAGCTCGGGATCGGCGCCGGAGACTTTATCGCCTTCGGAAATGATGTCGGCGATGGCCAGCTTTTCGTTTTCGCCCAGAAACTTGCGAGCTCCCTGCAATCCGCCGGCGTCGAGGGCGTCGGCCAGATTTTGCTGGAAGGTCTTTTTTGACATTTTCGTCGTAATGTAAAAATAGAAACGTTCCATTACTACCATCAGGCTGATGATGGACGCGAGCAACAGGGGCCACATGAAGGGACCACCCGCGCGAAACAGCGTGATGATGGAGGTGGAAGGCGTGCGAGTAGGCTCGGTCTTATCGGATTTGGTGTCTCCGCCCTTGCCGTCCTTTTTGTTTTCGCCTTCTTTTTTAGCCGGTTCGCCGGTTTTGCCTTTTTCGCCGACTTTATTTTCGGTGGTCGGGCTTTTGGGCTGCGCTTCAATGCGATTCGCCTCGAAACCGACATACAGGGAGAGGCCGAAACAGATAATCAGTCCCGCCATTACGGGCCGCGTGCGACGCGTGAAGAACCCTTTCATTCGATCAGTATTCATGATGACTCTACTCTCTCTTACGTTAATATCTTGAATTGGCTACATTCTCCTCGCGGATGTTACGGCTATATGACATGAGGGAGTCGGATGTTTTAAAAGACCCTAAGGCTTGACACGAGGTCCGTGCATTATTTTACTACACGGATGTTTCAGCTTGTCTCGGATTACAAACCCGCGGGGGATCAACCAAAGGCCATAAAAGAGCTCGTACAGGGGTTTCAGACCCGAGAAGCGGAAGGCGGGAAAAACAAGCTCTGCCTCATCGGGGTGACCGGTTCGGGCAAAACCTACACCATGGCTTCCTTTATACAGGGTATCAATCGCCCGAGCCTGATCCTCACCCATAACAAGACCCTGGCCGCGCAGCTCTATCGGGAGTTTCGCGAGTTCTTCCCCAACAACGCGGTGGAGTACTTTGTTTCTTATTATGACTACTACCAGCCCGAGGCCTACGTCCCGACGAGCGATACCTATATAGAGAAGGACTCTTCCATAAACGACGAGATCGATCGCCTGCGCCTGCGGGCTACGTCCTCCCTGCTTGAGCGGCGGGACGTGATCATCGTTTCGTCGGTTTCCTGCATCTACGGCCTGGGTTCGCCGGAAGAATACCGCCACAGCACGGTGATGCTGGAGAAGGGCGTGGAGCTGGATCGCCAGACGGTGATGGAGCGGCTCCTGCACATTCAATATTCGCGCAATGATACCGGCTTCACGCGGGGCACGTTTCGCGTACGGGGAGATACCATTGAAATCTTGCCGGCGTATCGCCAGGAAGTCGTGCGAATCGAATGGTTCGACGACGAGATCGAAAACCTATCCCTGCTGGATCCGGTCTCGGGGCGAGTTCTCGACCGACCCAATCGCGTCATTATCTATCCGGCCAAGCACTTTATTACGTCGCCGCCGCGCCTCAAGGAAGCCGTGGAGAACATTCGGGCGGAGCTGGATGAGCGCATTCGCTTCTTCAAGGACAATGAAAAACCCCTGGAAGCCGAACGCATCGAGCAACGCACGCGATATGACCTGGAAATGCTCACGGAAATGGGTTACTGCAACGGCATCGAAAACTATTCGCGCCACCTGACGGGGCGAGCGCCCGGTGAACCGCCGGCCTGCTTGCTGGACTATTTCCCGGAGGACTTTGTCGTCATCGTGGACGAAAGTCACGTGACCCTGCCGCAGGTGCGCGGCATGTTCGCGGGGGACCGCGCGCGCAAGCAAACCCTGTCGGACTTCGGCTTTCGCCTGCCCTCGGCGCTGGACAATCGCCCGCTGAACTTCGACGAGTTCGAGGACTTCACGCAACGTTCGCTCTACGTTTCCGCCACGCCGGCCGACTACGAACTTGACAATACCAGCGTGCAAGTAG
>CAZGYS010000184.1:0-10455 GCA_964530305.1 uncultured Leptospiraceae bacterium | reverse complement strand
AACCGCAATGACGCAGGCCCAGGAAAATCAGGACCAGCAGGATGATGACTACAATGGCGATGAGCAGCCACTTCCACCAGGGGCGACCCGAGGACTCCCCGCCCGACGCGGCCGCGCCCGGACGGAACGCATCATCGTCGGCGGACGAACCCATGGGTTCGGGGGGCGCCGCGAAGTCGTTTTCCGGTGCTTTCTTTTTACGCGCGCGAGCGCCGCGGATGCCCGCCCATTTCCGAATTTCGGTGCGGAAGAGCGCATCGGCTTCCTTCGTGAACTTGAAGTTCTCGCGGATGTACTTGATTGTGCGTTTTTCGACGTCGGTATAGGAATCCGCGTCCTTTACGCCGGCCAGCAGGGCCTGAGCATCCGATTTCGAAATTCGTCCGTCGCCCTTGCCCGAGACCGAAGCCTCCGCCAGCTCAAGCAACTCGCGGTCATAATTCTTTCCTTTGATCTTACGATAATATCCAGCCATTTCACCATCCGATCATCGCGCGCGGCGATTCGCACCATATAAAAGAAGCAACACCGAGCCTGTAAAGATATTAATCCAGGCGCTTGACGACTTCCACCTGATTGCCCGGCGGAATGTATTTGATCTCATCAAAACTGACGAGACCCGACATGAAGATGCCGCGCCCGTGATTGTCGTAAATCCGGGCCTTGTCGATCTGAAGATACTTTTCGAAATCGAAACCCATGCCCTGGTCCTTGATGCGCATGCGAATTTCCGAGTCCGTCCGTTGAAAGTTTACATCGACGTATTTGTCTCGGTGCTCCGGCAGGGCCAGGCGTCTTTCGATCTCGGCCCGGAAATCGTCCAGTTCCCGCAGCTCCGAGGTCTCTTCATAGCCGATTCCAAGATTGCCGTGTTCAATGGAGTTATAGAAAAGTTCGATGATGCCCACGACCGCGTCCGCCGGGGCGGGAAAGGCTCGAGAGAGCCAGCGGGCCAGATGTTCGCTTTCGCGCAGACCGCGGAAACGGAACTTACCTTCCGTGAGCATATTGCTCGTGGTTTCGCGGTCCTCCATTTCCCGGCGAATGGAGCGGTAGATATTGAATTCGGAAACGGCGGAACGCACGATGGAGACCAGGACTTTCTTTTCCAGCGGCTTGGTCAGGTAGTAATAAGCGCCCGCGTCGATGCCCGTGGTGATGTCTTCTCGATTATCTCGCGCGGTCTGGAGGATGACCGGGATGCGCCGCAGGCTGGGCTTTTTCTTAATGGTTTTCAGGACCTGGATGCCGTCCATGCCGGGCATCATCCAGTCCAGGACGATGGTGTGAATGTTCTCCCGGTGGCGTTCCAGTTTCTCCAGCGCCTTTTCCCCGCTGTCGGCCTGGAGTACGCGGAAATTCTTATTCTCCAGGAAGCGAGTCACCAGGAGGCGATTTTCCACGGCGTCATCCACCACCAGCACGACTGTTTCGGACTCGCTCACGGGTGTGCACTACACGGCGAAGCCGGCCGTCCGGCAAGCATTTATTCAACAGGGCATAGCATCACGGCCGGGCTTTGGGCTTGACCGCCGCGACGTCGCGCCGGATACCGAAAGCCCGTGCTTCGCTATTTGAAACTTTACGGTAACTTTGTACGCTTCTCGCTCAGTCGAGCCCTGGAATTCCGCGCGGATTTCTACTTTCGCGTATTCATGGATATCCTGTTCTACGGGGTTAACATCGCCTTTTACAAGTTAATCTTCCTGCACACGGGACAACTGGCCGGCTGGCGGGAAGATCAGATGATGGTCTTCGTGGCGGGGTATCTGGTCGTGGACGCCTTGAACATGACCATCTTCGCCAATAATATGTGGTGGCTGCCCACCTATATCAATCGGGGAGATCTTGATTATTATCTGATTCGCCCCGTATCATCCCTGTTCTTTCTAACGCTGCGCGATTTCGCCGCCAATTCATTCCTGAATTTGATTTTTTCCATGGGCATCCTGGTCTGGGCGTTGCACGGTCTGAACGGCCCGGTAACTTTCGGCGGGGTGGTGCTCTATCTGGCCCTGCTGATCAACGGGACTTTTCTGTATCAGTGTTTGCGGATGCTGACCGTGATACCCGTTTTCTGGCTGCATTCCGGGCGCGGCTTCGAGCAGATTTACTGGAGCATGACGCGCTTCATGGAAAGACCCGACCGAATCTTTACCGGCTGGGTGGGGCGTATACTCCTGTCCATCTTGCCCTTCAGTCTCATGGCTTCGCTTCCGGCGCGCCTGTTTCTGGAGCGATTCAGCTGGGTCACCCTGGGTCATGTCAGCCTGGTAACCGTGGTCTTCGCGGGGACGGTCGTCCTTTTCTGGCGGGCCGGACTGCGAGCTTATTCCAGCGCGTCTTCGTGACGGCGGGCCGGGTGTGAAGGGCGACTTCGAGGCTCCGGGTTTCTCTTTACCGGTCCGTCAAAGATCCGAGACTTCATCGGCGATGAAGATCTGATCATCATCGGGCGCGATGGGTACCGCGGACGTAGCGGCGGCGGGCCTGGGGGGAGGCGCTCCGCCGGCACCCGCGGAACTTGCATTCGAAGGCGCAGCCGGCGGCGCCGCGGCCGGAGTTGGAGCCGGAGCAGGAGCCGGAGTTGGTGTAGGCGCCGGCGTGGGCGGGGCGGCCGCGGCCGACAGGTCGTCCGCGACTTCAATCGCATCGCCTTCGACGGGTTCCGGCACGCTGGTCCCGGTATCGGCATCATCGCCCGTATCTCCCGCGGTGGGAGCATCGCCATCCATTCCGTTTTCGTCGGTCGACAGATCCCGGAACTGAGTATAAATATTGCGATAGTCTTTTTCGAGATCGTCGAGAGCGCCCTTTAGATCACCATAATGATTGCGCTGGTCTCGGGCCGAACCCTTCAAGTCGATGGTGACGTCGGAGAGGCGGCCCAGGTGATCGAAGAGCTGTCCCGCGGTCTTAACCTGCTCATCCAGGGTCTTGATGGTGGTCAGGAAGAATTCGCGCATGAAATTAATATTGTCGATGATCTCCTTGAAGACCGATTCCACCTGATTCACCGTATTTACGCCGGCCGAAACCGCCTGATTGGAGGTTTCCATGAGGCTGTTGATGGTCTTGACGGATTCCGCGGTCTTATCCGCCAGCTTGGATACTTCCTCGGCCACGACCGCGAAGCCCCGTCCCGCCGTGCCGGCCCGCGCCGCCTCGATACTGGCATTGAGCGAAAGCAGCGTGGTCTTATCGGAAATGTCGTTGATGAAAGCCAGGAAGTCGTTTACGCGCGATGTATTCTGTTCGATTTGCAGAATGGAATTCAGGGACTGGTTGAGTGAGGTTTCCCCGAGCTTGGCCTTGTCCGCGGTGGAGGTAACCTTCTGGCCCAGTTCCTTGATGGACTCATTGATGTTGCCGATGGACTTCTTGAAGACATTGGCGTTGTTGTGAATTTCCTCGATATTCTTCCAGGCCTCGGACGCGGCGATGTTCATCTCCTCGATGTTTTCCATATTCGCGTTGTACTTGCCGCGAATGTTTTCCGTCATGGCCAGGGTCGTTTCCAGCTTCCGCACCAATCCCACCACGCTTTCATGGTACAGGTTCAGGCGATTCAATACCTCGATGCGGGTTCGGCTGGACTCATAAATTAAGGAGGAATGATGACTTAGAAAATCGCTCAACAGGCGGGAGACGTCCTCGGTGCGATTGATGCTGGTATTCAGCTCGGTGTCCGGCTGCAATTGCATGTGGTAGTTCAGGATGGTCTCGGCCATGGAGCGCAGCCGGCTTCGAAACAAATAAGTGACCAGCCCCAGGGAACCAATCACCAGCAGTAAGAGAACCAGGTGGAACAGGAGTACCGGTAGAGAGCCGCCGGCCAGACCGTAGAGGGCGAGGGCGCCCCCCGTGATTATAACCGTGAACCCGACGATTAAACTAATAAGTACTGAACGAATGGAAACTTTTGACATGCTTGTCGGTCCGCGGGATTAATTGCCCGCACCCCCCGCGCTGGCGCGCGGAGTCATGGTGATCGGGTCGGGACTGACCCGTAAAGCAAATTCTTCAGTATCTTCAGTACGGAGCGGGTTTTCATCGGGATGTGAGGTAATCCCGATGGAGGAGAACCGGATCAACCATCCGATTCGATCAAGTAGAGTCCGACTTCCACGCCGTGCATTTTTGAATTCACGCGTCGGTATTTGCCCTTGAAGACCGAGCGGATGCTGTGGTTGGAGCCGCTGACCGCCATGGGGATGGAAAAGTCAAATTTGATATTGGAATGCCGCTGGGCCGCGCCCACTATCATGTTGAGCAGCTCTCCCATGGTGTCCGAGACGATGCGGTCCGTAATTTTGACGTCCTTGCCGGTGGTCAGCTTGGTAATCAAGAGCCCCGCGCTTTCATTAGCGGTCAGTACCAGCACGGCTTTCTCATCACCGGACAATCCGATATTGACGGAGACATCGGCCAGCATTTCATCGCCTTCCAGTTCCTCGTAAGGGCCGTTCAACAATTCCGCCCCCAGCATGTCGCTGAAGGTCCGATTCATGGAATTTACGAAGGGGGTAAAATCTATTTTCATTTCACGAACTCCTTAATTTGTTCCCAGAGGCGATTTCCCCGGACGGGCTTCTCTATATAGGTATTTACGCCGGCCTTGCCAGCTTCCATAATACGGTCTACATCCGTGACGGAGGTAATCATTACTATCGGAATATTGATGCCTTCACCTCGAACCTGTTTCACGAATGACAGTCCGTCGAGCACGGGCATATTCCAGTCCAGAAAAACCAGATCAATCTCATTATTATGAATGGCGTCGAGCGCCTCCTGACCATTTTCGGCGTCGAAGAATTCCGGATGCGCTCCAGGGGCATTATCTTCAATGGCCTGCTTAATGATTCCACGCATCATTTCAGAATCGTCTACTACCAGAACGTTCATTGAAGTTCTCTTATTATTCCGGGCGCTTGCGTATCAAGCGGAAAAACATCACTCTCCATAAGAAGCCGGCAATAAATGGAGAAAATTGAGGAGCATCCGAGTCCGAGGCCCGGCCGGGCTCCCCGGAAGCTTCGGTGGTTCGGCCTGCCCCGGTCATTTCGTGCCCGCCGCTTACGCAAAAGTACATGTCCGGGTAGGAACTCCAACAAGCAAGTGGGAATTGAATATTGGATCTAAATATTTATACATCTTGAAGAAAGTTCAGGCGAGGTCGGCGGCGGCCTTATTGTTATGTGTTTTTTCTTTAATTAGCGATGTGTTCGCCCGGGGGCGAGGGGGCTGCGTCGCGCCGTCGAGTTTTTGTTCACCGCATAAATATTTTTCCATGGGGAACGGGATTCCCGGGACGACTGACGCGTCCATGCTTCCCCGTACTACTACTTTATGTCCCGCCGAGACGACTGCCGGGAATACTTTGTGACTTATTTTCAATTCAGCCGCGCTTGAAAGTCGAAGGGACTTCGTTTCGCCCTGGTTCTCAAGATGATTTATAAACATTGTCGGGTTATCGTTACTGGGTGGTTTTTGGGTTTTTAATAGTTCGGGCGATTGCTTGTTTGCCGAGTGCTTCCGCGCGCGACGTTTCGCATGCGAGCGTTCGCTCACTCAAAGGCGAAAATACGCCTGTTACAATTTTTTGGTTGAACTCACCAGGGACGGCAAAAAAGTATAGGTAGTTGTGCGCAAGAATATGTACCATGCTCAATTCGCCATGGAATAATTTTCGCGAAACTCAGATAAGATAATAAATGAATATTGTGGAAGGGCCCGATGCAGACCCGCGTTCAGTGTTCGCGCGCGTTTGCTCTTCATTTCTAAAACCGTAACATTCGAGTCTCGCGGAGATCGCGGACCATCCCCGGGGTGGTATGCGCGCTCGCGTAGTCGCGGTGGCCCTTCATTGGTATTCCCGATTAATAAGCACGGGGTGGGCTATGTCTGACAGGGGTAGTTTGAAGGACGCGGAATCGATTCGCCGCTGGTTGGTAAACCAATTGGCTTCGCGTCTGGAACTGGATCCGGATTATATATCTTCGGATGAGCGTTTCAGTCGCTATGGTCTCAAGTCGGCCATGGCCACGGCAATGGTGGCCGACCTTTCCGTTGCGCTGGGGAGAAAGGAAGAACCGCTCAACCCCACCCTGGTCTGGGACTACCCCACCATCGACGATCTTACCAATCACCTGACGGAAGGCTCTTCGCCGTCCCCGGCCGCCGAGCCCGCCCAGGCGCCGGCCGACACCGCTTCCCGCGCGGGGGCCGCTTCGACGTCCGGTCATCATGACGAACCCATCGCCATCGTAGGTCTATCCTGTCGCTTCCCCGGCGCGAACAGCGCGGCCGAATACTGGCAAAATCTTATCGAAGGCAAGGACCTCATTCGCGAAGTGCCGTCCGAGCGCTGGCGCATCGGAGACTACTTCAGCGACGATATCGGCATCGCGGGCAAGATGACGACGCGCTGGGGCGGTTTTCTGGACCAGGTCGACGGTTTCGATCCCGAGTTCTTCGCCATTTCGCCGCGCGAAGCCGCCGTTATGGATCCCCAGCAAAGAATCATGCTGGAGTTGGCCTGGGAAGCCCTGGAGGATTCGGGGACCATCCCCGGGCGTCTCAAGGACAGTAAGACCGGCGTCTACTTCGGCGTCATCTGGGGCGACTACGCCACTCTGCAGCATCGCGGTTCCACCGATTACGTCGTCCAGCATTCCGCGACGGGTTCCCACTACAGTATCGTCGCCAATCGCATTTCATACGTCCTGGGCTTGCAGGGACCAAGCATGGCTCTTGATACCGCCTGCTCGTCTTCCCTGGTCGCCATTCACCTGGCCACGCAAAGTCTTCGCTCCGGCGAATCGAATCTGGCGCTGGCCGGAGGCATTAACCTGATTCTCGCGCCGGATAGTACCGTGTGCATGTCGAAGTTCGGCGCCATGGCGCCCGACGGACGTTCCAAGGCCTTCGATTCGCGCGCCAATGGGTACGTTCGCGGCGAAGGCGCGGGCGTCGTCGCGCTCAAGCGTCTATCCGACGCCCTGGCGGACGGAGACCCGATTTATTGTCTTATTCGCGGAAGCGCGGTGAACAATGACGGTTTCAGTAACGGCCTGACCGCTCCCAGTCCCGACGCTCAACGCAAGGTCCTGGCGGAAGCCTATGCCAACGCCGGTGTTTCGCCGTCGGACGCGCACTACGTCGAGACTCATGGAACCGGCACCATGCTCGGGGACCCCATCGAAGCGAACGCCCTGGGCGCGGTACTGTGTAAGAACCGTTCGCCCGATAAACCCCTGACCATCGGGTCCGTCAAAACGAACATCGGCCATACGGAAGCGGCGGCGGGCATCGCCGGCATGATCAAACTGATCATGTCCATTAAGAATCGCAAGATACCGGCCACGCTGCATTACGAAAAACCTAATCCCAATATTCCCTTCGACCGCATGAATATGCGTGTGCAGGCGAAACTCGGCCCCTGGCCCGGAAACGGCGAACCGGCCCTGGCCGGAGTCAGCTCCTTCGGTTTCGGGGGTACCAACTGTCACATCGTACTGGAGGAGTTCAGCGGTGAAGCGGCGCAACTGGTACCCGTTTCCGCCGGGAACCCCGAGGCTCTTCGTGCGCGCGTGATGGAGTTCAAGAGTCTGGCTTCGTCAGGAGACCATTCCCTGGAGTCGCTGGGGATTACCGCCGGGTTGCGACTGGCGGAGGATAAACACCGCGTCGCCTTCAATGTTTCTAAAACATCCCAATTGATTTCGTCCATGGACGATTTTCTTCAAGGGCGCGAAAGACCCGGCATCGTTCACGGCACCGCGGACGGTTCACCTCCGCGCATCGTATTTTATTGTCCCGGCCAGGGCTCCCAGTGGGTCGGCATGGGGCTGGGGCTCATGTATCGCGAACCGGTGTTTCGCGCGAAGCTGGAACAGTGCGATAAAGCCATTCGCGATGTTACGGGCTGGTCCATCATCGACGAGCTCCTCAAGAAAGAAGAAGACTCGCGTCTGGCCGAACTGGACATCGTGCAGCCGGCCATCTTTACCATGCAGGTGGGTTTCGCGGCCCTATGGCGATACTGGGGCATCGAACCCGACGTGGTCGTCGGTCACAGCATGGGCGAAGTCGCCGCCGCGCACATCGCCGGGCACCTGAATCTGGAAGACGCGGCCCGCGTGATTTGCGAACGCAGCCGACTGGCCGCCACGACCGCCGGGCAGGGCGGCATGGCCGTATTGAATCTTTTGCGGGAAAAAGCGGAAGAGGCCATTCGTGAAGTCAACGATATCGTCTCCATCGCTTCGTGCAACAGCGTGGGCTCCACGGTAATCGCCGGGGACCCGGCCGCTCTGCGCAAGACCGTGGAAAGCGTGGGCGAGATGCTCGACCATAAGGGTGAACCCGTCTACGCGGCGATGATCAATGTGGACTTCGCCTCCCACAGTCCTCAAATGGATCCCCTGAAGGCGCCCCTGTTCGAGTCCCTCAGTGGACTGGAACCCATTCGCGGACCCGTAACCATGTACTCCACCGTTCTGGCGGGCGAAATCGACGGACGCTCCCTGGACCCGGCTTACTGGGTTCGCAACTTGCGCGAAACGGTTCAATTCGCGCAAACCATCGGTCGTCTCCTGGAAGACGGATATAATACCTTCGTCGAACTGAGTCCCCATCCCGTGCTGGCCAAGGCGGTGGATGAAGCCGTGAAACACGCCGGCGCAACCGCCCGCGTGCTGCCGTCGTCGCGTCGTAAGGAAGACGAGCGGGAAATCATGATCGATTCGGCTTCCGTCATCTATGCCGCCGGACGTACACCGCACTGGCATAATCTTTATCCCGCGGGCGCCGACGCGGTCGCCTTGCCCGAACAATTGACGCCTTCCGAGGAATCGAAGCGGGTTCCCACGCCTGCCCGGTCGGAAGTGTTGAGTCTTTCCGCTCACAATGCCGATGCCCTGCGGGGCATGGCGTCCGTTTACGCGAAGCACATTGAAAACACCCGGGACTTTTCCCTGCGTGATATTTGTTATACGTCCGCGCTCAAGCGAACGGACCACGAGTTTCGCCTATGCGCCGTCGCGTCCACCCGGGACGAAATCATCAAGCAATTGCAGGCCTATGATCGCTCCGAGGCGCGTTCGGGGCTTTCGTCCGGGCGCAAGACTCCCGGCAAATTGAAAATCGCCTTCGTGTTTTCCGGGCAGGGTCCCCGCTGGTGGCCGCTGGACGCGGACCTGTTACGGCAGGACAAGATCTTGCATCGCACGCTGGAGCGATGCGACGCCCTCTTGCGTCGCTACGTGGACTGGTCCTTGATGGATCAACTCACCGGCAAGGGCTCGGCGGATCTCATGGAACGGCCGGAAGTGATTCAGCCGGCGCTCTGCGCTTTGCAAATCGGCCTGGCTGAATCATGGCGTTCCCTGGGGATTACGCCCGGCGCGGTCGTCGGTCACAGCATGGGCGAAGTCGCCGCGGCTTACTTCAGCGGCGCCATAAGTCTGGAGGACGCATTGCGCGTCGTTCACCATCGCGGGCGTTTGATTCAGGGCGTAACCGGCGGTATGATGGCCTTCGTGGACCTGAGTCGCGAAGACGCGGCGAAAGCCATTCAAGGACGCGAGGATAAAGTCTCCATCGGTGCCGCCAACAGCGCGCGCAACGTCATTCTCTCCGGCGAAGCCGAAACGGTTACGAATATCGTGAAGGAACTGGAAGCGAAGAAGATCTTCTGTCGCATTCTCGAATCGGTTAACTTCGCGTCCCATGGTCCGAGCATGGAGCCCTTGAAGGCGGACCTGGAGCGAGCACTGGTGGGCATCAAGGCGGGCACGACGAAGTTGCCCATGTATTCCACGGTCACCGGTGATCTGGTGGACGGTTGGGAACTGGGGCCCTCTTACTGGAGTCGCAACTTACGAGAGCCTGTCCTCTTCGCCGATTCCATGAACGCGTTATTGGAAGACTCCTGTAATATTTTCATCGAAATCGGGCCCCATCCGGTACTCTCGGCTTCCATGGTTCAGTGCGTGTCCGACGCCGGCCGCAAAGCCGAGGTCCTGCCTTCGCTCAGGCGCGATGAAGACGGTCGCTCCGTTTTTCTGGGAAGCCTGGGCGCGCTGTATTCGCTGGGCTATGACGTTGATTGGAAGCAGTTGCATGCCGAGGGCGGACGCCTGGCCCGTCTGCCTCTGTATCCCTGGCAGCGTCAGTCGATCTGGTTCCCCTCGGGAGACGGGATTCCCCTTCCGGGCGGCCCCGCTCGAGCACCCCGTCGCGCCGGCGGCACGCATCCCTTTCTGGGCGCGCGCATTCGCTCGTCCATGCATCCGGGAACCATTCTCTGGAATAATGAATTCTATCTTTCGGATCAGGCGTACCTGCGGGACCATCGCGTCCGCGATATGCCGGTCATGCCCGGCGCGGCCTATGTGGATCTCGCGTTGGCGGCCGTCCGTGACTCCGATGACGCCGGCACGATTCGCCTGG
>CAZGYS010000183.1:0-10470 GCA_964530305.1 uncultured Leptospiraceae bacterium | reverse complement strand
CAGGGCGGCTTCCTCACTCACCGGTTCTTCTCCGGCCTCGGTTTCGATGCCGTCGTCCGCGGGCAGGTCTTCCACGCGTCCTTCAATGTAGTGCCGGCAAAGTTCCACGTACTCGATGACGTTTTGATTCAAGTTCTCCATGCGCTCCTGGACGTATTCACTTTCGTCCATGCCCATGGGAATCTCGAAGTCCTCTACCTGGAGCACGTCATAGAATTCATTGAGGCCAATCAACTGGTCCAGCTCCGCCTGGGAAAACAAAGAGTCCGGCGGAAAAATCACCACGGGAAAAGAATTGGAGGAAGCTGAAACGAAGCTCACCACGACATTAGTAACAATAATACGGGCGTCGGGGTGCAGGGGCGATTTGCCCTGAACATAGCAGAACACCAGCAGATTGCCGGTGGGTGCGTCGGGATTGCCTTTGTGAAAATTCATATATCCGGGTTTCGGGCCCCGCCATGTTGCGCTTCCGCGTGGAGAGGCTCCATTTCTATATAAATGGACGTGGAGGAATCGTCAAGACCCTAATTGGCGTTCCGAACCCTTTATTTCCACCAGTCTGTACTTGCTGATGGGCAGGGCTTGCGGTCGAGCCAGCTTACGATCATTCTTTTTGACGATTTTTCCGGGCGCTCCCACGACCGTGCAGTCCGGCGGAACGTCCCGATTGATGACGACGCTTTCCGCGCCGATTCGCACATTGTCCCCTACCTGGATGGGGCCCAGCAGAGTGGCGTGGGTGCCGATGAAAACATTGTCCCCGATGGTGGGGTGGCGTTTCCCCTCCTGGCGTCCCGTGCCGCCGATGGTGACGCCGTGAAACATGACGCAGTTTTTGCCGATTTCGGCCGTCTCTCCGATCACCACGGCCATGCCGTGATCACAGAAAAACCCGCCCTGAATTTTGGCGCCCGGATGAATTTCCATGCCGGTCATCCAGCGCGCGGTCTGGGAGAAAAAACGCGCGGCGAATCGTAGTCCGATATTGTAAAGGGGATGGCACAACAGGCGATGCATGATCATCGCGTGCCAGCTCGGGTACAATAAAAACTCCAACCCGCGGGCGGCGGGGTCGGACGCTTTGATATTGCGCAGGTCCTCCTTTAAGAGTCGGAACGGATTCATAGGTCAGATTTTTCCAGGCGCTCCCGCTTCGCCACGAGAAATAGACGCCGTGAGAATTAGACGCAAGGAACGGTCTTCCGGTTACCGCGTCAATTTCCAAAGTCAAGAGCGGATCCCAGGGTCAAGAGCCGAAGAAGGGGCTGACTTCGGAGAGATCCTTTTCTCCCCGCACAATCATCAAGAGCCGGTCCAGGCCCAGGGCGATTCCACTGCATTCCGGCAGGCCCCGGTCCAGGGCGGCCAGAAAATCCGGGTCCGGCTCCATCTCCGGTTTTCCCAGGGCCCGACGCAGTTCGTTCTCCCCCTGGAAGCGGGCTTCCTGTTCGGTCCGAGAGCGCAGTTCGAAATAACCATTGGCCAGTTCCACGCCGTGCCAGTAACATTCGAAGCGCCGGGCGATATCGCCTCGGACCTCCGCCAGGGCGGCCATCTCCCGGGGGTAATGATACAGGAACTCGGGCCCGTCCGCGCCCAGATCGCCTTCGACGTAATTGAGAAACAGACTGAAGAAGATTTCATCGTAGCGTAATTCTTCCAGGACTTCTCCCCGGCCCAGCAGGCCCCGTTCCACCAGCGCTCGTTCCAGATTCCCACGGTTGAGATCGCATCCCAGCGCTTCCCGCATCACGGACGCCACTGAACGATAGCTGTCGTCGTTTTCCGGCGGCACGGCGACTTTCGCGTAGGGTTGTTGGGCGGTCCAGGCCAGCAGCTCGCGGCATTCGCGCATGAGTTCGAATTCATTCGCGCCGGGGCGATACCATTCCAGCATGAGAAATTCCTGGGAGTGCAGGGAACCCGAATCGCCTCCGCGAAAACAATGAGCAATCTGAAACATGGGCACCGGATTTTCGGAGAGAAGAATCTTCAGGTTGTATTCGGGGCTGGTTACCAGATAACCGGCGATTGGGTCCTCCGTGTGGGCCGCCTCCACGCTCTTGCGATAGCCGGTATGTTCCACGCGCATGGGATCCAGGAAGGGGTCCACTCCGCCCCGGCGATTCAGCAGGGGCGTTTCGGCTTCGATGTAGTCCCGTTGAAAAAAGAAATCGCGCACGTCCCGCAGGAAGTTGGAGCGAATCCGCTGCATCTCGGGCGAAATGGGCCGCATGGAAAATCGCCTTTAACTTAACGCGCGCGACGCTGAAGCGTCACCTGAACGTCGGCCGGAATCGCCCTGATGTCTCGCGCCCCCGAAACTCTTTGGCCTTCCACGAAATAGGCGATGCTGCGTCCCCGGGCTCGAATGTCCGGCATGCGATACAACTGAATGTTGTCCATGTTGCGCGAAAACAGACGGGCGTTCTCGGGATCTTCCAGGGGCGGATTCAAATCCACCCAGCCCAGGTTGCGCAAATAGACCTGGGCCGCGGCGACTTGCTTGCCGGCGTCCCCGCCGTCCGTTTTCTCCAGGCGATAGTTCATGGTCCAGCGGGCCGGCATGCCGCTTTCGCGCAACGCCTTCCAGATGGAATCGCCGTCGCTTGCCTTCGCGCGTTTCAGGGTGTCCCGCAGCAGGGCATGGGGACGAACCTGGTTGAAGCGCGCCGGGCTCCATTTCGTAAAGAAGTAGGCCGGGCTTTCGTCCAGATCCTCGTTACCGGGCTTGTAGTTCGAGGCGATGAACCAGCGAATGTTGCGCGCGGTTACGGCATAGCGATACTCGAACTCCAGGCGCTTACCCAGCAGCCCGCCGCCGGCCTTCATGAAGCGGGAGAAGACTCGCTCGCCCGAACCCGTAAAAAAGCGATTTCGCCATTGCTTGTCCGCGGTCTGGATGGCCCCGGGGCGCTGGACGGTGGTGGTCGGTGGTTGCAATACAATCACGTGTCCGTCCTTGCGCGCGAGGCCTCCCGGAATTTTCATGCTGACCTTGACGCGGACCAGGTAGCGGCTCTCGCCGCTGACGATGTAGTGATCGGTTTCGGAATAGGGCAGGCGCTCGATGACGCCGCGTCCGCGATTGATAATCCAGAGTTGTCCCCGACGAAAGGCCAGGCCGCGCATCTTCGCCGCGGGGCCGCGTACGGATCCCGTGAGGGTTTTGTTCTCCGCGCGATAGCGATAAATGACGCCGGTCTTGCCGTCGGTCATCCAGATATTGCCCCGGAACACGGCGATGTCCCGCAGCTCCTTGCGACCCGTACGCATGGTATCAATGACCCGGCCCAGCTCCGGCGAATAAAAATGCACGATGCCCCGGCCTTTCTCCAGCAGGTACCAGGTCCCGGGCCCAAAGGCGATGCCCGCCACTCGTGAAACCGGAACCGAAATGCTCTCGGCCACCCCTCCGGTTACGGGGTTGATCTTCAACAGGCGCTTACTGGAGCCCAGGTAGACGTGCCCGTCGGCGGGATTGAACTGAATCCCGTATAAGCGGATATTTCCGACAAAGTAGGACGCGGCCCGTCCCAGGGGCGGAATTCTGTAGACCCGGCGCTCTCGGGGATCGGAATACCAGAAATTAGTGCCGTCATGAGTCAGCCCAGAGGGAGTGCGGGAGACCGTGGGCACTTCCTCGGCCCCGGATTGGGCTCGCAGTCCGTCGACCGGCTCCATTATTGGGCGTACGAGCACAGTAGAGAGGGCCAGAAGGGCCGGAATACCGAGATACAGGGCGGGTTTCAGACGTGGAACCATGGGTTGAAATAGCCTGTTCCATTGCCGGGTCAATTGAAATCGGGCCTAATTCCCGGTAATAGACTGCAATTTTGACGGGTTTTTCGACAAAATGGCAGTTATAAATTGTTGTATGGGTATGAAAAGGCCTCCGTTTGCGTATATATTTACGGGAACAGGCCGATAAGGCAAATATAGAGCTTAAACCTCCCGGGGGCGGCCGGGGCATGATTATTGCTTCCCTAGTGAAAAGCAGAACGGTCGCCAAGCGGATTTGAGTAATTTTTCGTAAAATTTTTCAAAATTTCCGCGACCAGGGTCGCCTTTAAGCGTCTATATAGGTAGATAGAAATAGAACGATTCTAAATTAAAGATGATTCAAGACGGTGGTCCGATGTTGCGTGGTTCCCATTGTGTGAGGAGGACGTAGATGGCAGGACGAAGCAAAACAGGTGCGGCAAGCGCGGTAGTGGAAAGCCCGGAGGAAAAAGCTCCTTCGGCTAAAAACGCCGAGCGAGGGATATTTGAAGTCAAGAAGATGAGCAGTACCGCTAAAAAAACGACCGGTAAGCGCAAGTCTTCTAAGAAAGACGAAAAAGGCGAAGCGAATGATTCCATTCTGAACTGGTATCTGAATGAGATTCATAAGATTCCCATGCTTACGCGTGAGCAGGAGATGGAAACGGCCATCGCCGCGCGGGAAGGGGATCAAGACGCTCGTGATCTTCTGGTTCAATCCAACTTGCGTTTCGTGGTAACGGTAGCGCGAAAGTATCAGTCCTACGGGCTGAGCATGATGGATTTGATCAATGAGGGTAATCTGGGTTTGATCAAGGCGGCGGAACGCTTCAATCCGGATCGAGGTTATCATTTTATTTCATATGCGGTATGGTGGATCAAACAATCCATCCTCTTCGCCATTCAGCAGAAATCGCATTTGATTCGTCTGCCCCTGAACCGGACGGCGGATCTGCGTCGCCTGGAAGAAGCGGAGCGGATCATGGACAACCAGAACGGCGGGCGCGAAACCAACGTGCACGCGCTGGCCAACATCATGGACATGCGTCCGGAGGATCTGAACCACCTGATGCGCATGAGTCGGGATCATCTCAGTCTCGACGCGCCCATGGCGGACGGAGATGATTTCTCCCTGGGTGACAACATCGAGGACGGCGCCGCGGTGCAGCCCCATGAAACGGTGGTCGAGGAGTCCCTGAAAAAGGATATCGAGGCCTGCATGGAGTCGTTGACTCCCCGTGAGAAGAACGTGCTGTACATGCGCTTTGGTCTGGGTGACAGCCCCGTGCTTTCGCTCCAGAAAATCGGTAAGAAAATCGGTCTGTCGAAAGAGAGAATTCGCCAGATTGAGAAGAAGGCCATTCGTAAGATTCGCACCGGTAAGCGCGGCCAGCAGCTCGTGGCTTATCTGGGCGGCGTCTAACCGGCATCCTTCCACTTGCGTCTCCTCCGGCGGCCGCCGTTCCGAACTCTCGGGGCGACGGCCGTTTTCGTTTAAAGCCCGTCGATCCATTCTCTACTCCGCGTATATGGCCCCTGAATTCTCCCTTCAATTAGTCCTCAATAAATCCTTGCCGTCCACCCCGCCGCGAGGGACGGGGAGTCATGTTCTATTTCTTGATCGCCCTCGTGGCCGGTTTGTTTCTATTTTTGCAAATACCGGTGGGGGGATATCCCGGCACCCGCGCCCTGGATTTTCGAGCCTACCATGCCATGGGGGACGGCCCGCCTCCGACCGACGCCGGTGACGCCCGCTCCCTGTTCAATGGGATCGAAATCCGCCGGGGCATTCCCAGCGCTCGGGGCGATAAGCCGGGTTTCGAACGCATGCGCTTTCGCCTTTCCAACGGCGGCGGACGAACGGGCGCGGCGGGGGAAATCTTTTCAGTACCCTTCCTGGGCGACGGCTATTTTCGCTACTTCAAGGTGGGTAAGGAAGTCACCTTTCATGACCGTCGGGGGGAACTCCTGTGGAAAAAGAAATACCATTCCTACCCGGTCACGGATCATCGCGGTAAGCTGATTCTGCTGCTTACGGGCGACGGCAATCGCGTGGACATCATGGACGAGAACGGCAATCTCGTGGGCGCGAAGACCGTGTCGGGTAACTTTCTGACGGATTTTGATTTCGCGTCCCGCGCGGTGGGGGCGGCCCTGAGTTTCGCGGGCGGGGAAGCCTATGTAATCAATGCGTCCGGCGCCATCGCTTACAAATATCGCCGGGAATCCAAAGGTAAGCCGCTCTTCTTCAAGAGTATTGCTCTGGGCCCCGACGGCTCCACGGCGGCCGTGCACATCCTCACGCACAAGGGAGACCGGATCGTCGTGCTGGGCAAGCCGGAAGAGGGAAGCAAGGCGCGCGTGCTGCACGAAATCGCCTTGAAGGGCGTTTACCCGCACCTGCTGCACATGGCCGTGGGACCGAAGGGAGTTTTACTGCTGGCGGCGCCCGACTTCACCGCCTTTTACGATGACGACGGAGATCTGGTCTGGAAGAACGTCGTCGGCAAGCCGGCGTCGACGCTGTATCGCCCCGCCTACGCCGACCAGGGTTTCTTCGTTTACGGACAGGGACGCCGCGCGGTGCTCGTGGACGATGAGGGACGAGCCATGGCGGTCCTGAATACGGACGGCACGCCCTGGCAAGTTTTCCCCGGCAAGAGCAAGGGCGAATTCGCGCTGCGGGACGGGAAGGGGATTCGGTTTTATCGCTTCGGATCGGGCGTGAAGACGGCCAGGTAACTTTACCGCGGAGACGCGGAGGGCGCGGAGAATATTCGGGTGCGGTTGCGGCCGATTTCGTGGTGAATTTCGGGTGCGCGCGAATCAAGAAACAAGCAAGCTAACCACCATCGCCTCAAATAAACTTCGCGCCCTCCGCGCCTTTGCGGTGAAAAAAAGAAGGCTGCCACCTCCCTCTATTCTTCGTCTTGCTGATAAATCGAAACGGCTCGATACTTGAGGTCGTTCTCCAGCGAAAGAATGCCGATCACCTGAGTGCGTCGGCGGGGCTGAATATTGAAAACCAGATGGTCCATGTGTTCCCGGCTGATGAATAGTCCGCGGCCGTGGGAGTCGTTGATCCCCAGGGGCAGGCCGTTCTTATCCATGGTCACGTGCCGTTCCAGGCGATACAGGATCTCGTCTCGATTCAAGGTGCCGTGGTAATCGGTAACCGAAATGACGGCGTTCTTTTCCATTATGCCGAAGGACAATTCGTAGGCATTGGGCGTGCCGTCCTCGTAGTCGGAGGCCTGCTCTCGGCGAGTGTCGTCGCGGCGACCGCGTTGCTGGTAGGCGTTGCGGGGCGCGCGAATCAAGGCATTGGTGGCCAGTTCCTCGAGCACCTGCAGGATAATGGAAGGTGCGCCGCGTTCGATTAGAATTTCGCCGACGGTTTCACAGATCTTGTCGTAGTCCGTGACCGACTCGATGCGCAGGGTGTAGTAGACGTCTTCCTGAAAAGAACTATCGCTGCCCCGGAGCGCTTCCAGCTCTTCGCGGGAAATCTCGGCGCGATTGCAACCGGGGTAGTACTTGTCGATGCCGAAGATGTCGTTGGTCAGGAGCTTTTCGCTCATGACCTTGATGAAGCGCAGATCTAGAAACGTCGTTTTGGGGATGATGTTCCAGATCTTCATCTTGCGAACGAACTTGATGTAGTCGTTCACATTGTAGGCCGTCATGAGCGCGTACTTAACGCCGGGAAAACTCTTGGTAATATGGGCGATGAGTTCGAGGCCGCCCATCTCGGGCATGCGGATGTCGGTGAGCACGAGATCGATGTGATTATTCTCCAGGATCTCGATGGCCTTGCGCCCATTGTCCGCCTCGTGAACGACGAAGTAGGACTTCAGATAATCGCTGATGGCGAATCGAATGGATTCGATGTCGTCCACCACCAGCACGGAGTATTTCTTATCTTGGGTCATGAGAATGAGTTCGGCGTCTTATTCCTGATAGGTCGTGTGCGTCGGCAATGTCAGCTTGAATCTGGTCCGGCCTTCCCGGGAGTCTACGCTGATGGTCCCATTGTGTTCATCGACGATGCTGTGGCAGATGGACAGTCCCAATCCGGTGCCTTTTCCGTCCCGGGAATTGGTATAGAACGGATTGAAGATTTCTCCCAGGTTCTGTTCCGGGATGCCCCCGGCATCGTCCTCCACTAGAATATGAAACGAATCGCCTTCTTTGCTCAAGTCAACTCTAATATAACCACGACCGTAGTCCATGGCTTGGATGGAATTCTTGAATAGATTAATAAACAGGCGCTCCATCTTGGCCGGATTGAAGTAAAATACCCGCTCCACGGGCGTATTGATGCGCCATTCCACCTTTCTGGACAGTACGGGATACAGACGGGTAATATTCTCCCGGGCCCGCTGAACCACGTTATACATGTCTCCCCGGGTGAGCTGGAGTTTCTCCGTCCGGGCAAAGCTCAAAATATCATTCACCACCCGGGCCGCCCGGGTCAGGTCCTTGCGGATAATCAGGAGGCGCCGCGAGACCTCCTGAACGTCCATGGTGGGCACATTGGCCACCAGGTTCTGGAGATTGAGCTCCATGCCGGTGAGGGGATTATTCAGTTCGTGGGCGACGCCGCTGATCATGGTGCCTATGGCCGCCAGCTTCTCCATGCGCAGATGTTCTTCCTGCTCCCGCCTCTGGAGGGTGATGTCCTCAATGGTCTCGATGATGCGAGTCTCGTCGCCTTCTTGAATTCTTTGAAAAAAGACCCGATACGTATTCTCTTTGCCGGCGTCCCGGGTCTGGATGATGCGTTCCAGGAGCGCGTCGTCACCGTCCTGATTGGTTGCGTCCGCGGCGGGGGCGTCCGTTTCGGGCGATTCGCCTTATTCTGCATGGGGCAGTAGGGGCAGACGTTCTCCCGGCCATAAAGGAGCTTCCAGCACGGGAGCCCGGCGGCCTGGTCCATATCCGCCATGCCGGTAAATTTCAAGGCCGGGCGATTTAGATGAACGATTTGAAAATCGCCGTTAATGGAGGCAATGGGCGATTTGAAGGAGTCGAGGATCGCCTGCGTCTCGTGCAGCCGGGACTCAAGTTCATTTTCCAGCGGAGACAAAACAAGATCATCTCCGGTCGACGGGGCGGGTACGGCAAATTAAAAAGCGAAACCCCGGACAAAAAGCCGGGCAACAAAAAACTCGGGCCGAAGTGAATCGACCCGAGTTTCGGCGGAGGGTAAACCTACCGGACGCGTATTAGTATTGCATACCGCGTTCCAGTTTCTCCAGAACTTCCTTGTTATAGCTGTCGCCATCGCGCTTGGCATAGCCGTCGACCATGCGGTAGAGGCGATAGAAGTTATCCAGCAGCTTGATGTAGAACTTCTGCTTGAAGCGCAGGCGGTGCGGGCTATTGGGCGTATTGGACATCATGCCCAGAATCGTAATGTCGGTGGGCTTCTGGTTGTAACGGTCCAGAATCACGACGTCGTCCATGCTCTCGGTGAGGGGAGTAGGATCGATTACGGTCTGAACGTGACGCACGCCGTTTGCCAGGTGGTCATGGATGACATTGGCTACGACCAGGTCTACTTTGTAGACGTCCTTGCCGTCCTTGTCCTTTTCACCGGTCAGGGTGATCTTGTCGTTCTCGGCGGTACATTTCCAGAACAGCGCCAGGCTCTTGCGACGAGAACCTACGGCTACGCGTCGTTGCTCCTGAATGCGATGAATGAACTCGAACTGGGTCAGTTCGATGCCGCAACGACCGTTCCAGGTCAGTTCCTTGGCTTCTACTTTAGCGCGCTGAGCATCAGCCAGCTTTTTAGCGTAGAGCTTCTTGATGTTTTCCGGATCACCATAGCTGTACAGCAACATGTTGCCGCCGCCGTCTTCGACTTTACCGGAACCGTCTTTCTTCAGGTTCTCGATATCGCGAATGTAGCGAATGTAGACATTGCGCGGGGTGTATTTTACCAGTCGAAAGGTGTTTTCGAACTTAGGGGGAATGCCCTTGGCTTTCTCGGCTGCTTCAGCCGCGGCGACCTTGCGGTCTACGCGGGCCATATCCACGAGATACCAGTATTTATTAAAACGTTCCGTGGCCAGCAGGATGTTGCGTTCCTGTACGCGCTCGGTCGTTCTGAGATCGGGATATCGCTCTGCTTCCGTCTTGCGATCAATTACTCGCGGTTGGGCCGCCAGTGAAGCGCTCATCAAGAGCGACGCGCAGAAGCTCGCGATAGATGTATAAAGAATTGGTCTGTTCATGTAAACTCCGCCATCCTTGTGTGAGATTTCCATCCATGGACATCGGCCTCCAGGCCGATGGTGCTCCACGATCATTATTGGCCATTTTGAGTGTAAAATTAAAGGTTCAGGGCAAAAAATTGTCCACTTTTTTTCAAATCGGCCCGATGATCCGTCTCCAGCAAGGCATATCACCTATCTGACGACTGATTTTGGCTATATACAGTCAAGGGGAGTAGCGATTGCCTTTTTTTCAAGGGCAATTGTGATAAACGAAACGAGCCCTTCCTATATTACTATAGAGAAGGGCTCACACGGGGGCAGGGCTTTGTGGGGCGATTAATTGCCGCCGGCTGCCGGAGCGGGAGTCTTTGAAGTAGTCTTTACAGCTATAGACCCCGTTTCAGGCTGGGAAAAAACAGCTGTCTTAGTGGTAGTGGTAGAATTATTCACGTCTACTGTTGATCAGGCATTCCAAGCCAGC
>CAZGYS010000182.1:0-10471 GCA_964530305.1 uncultured Leptospiraceae bacterium | reverse complement strand
CCCATGAACGGCTCTTGATCTGGCCCATCGCTTTTGCAACCCTGACGGCGGCCTTTCTAGCCTCACGGCGATCCGGCGGCTCCCCGGTCCGGCCGGGCACCTTCATTCCGGCCGTGGTCCTGATATTTCTGGGCCTGCTCGAAATCGCACCGGTGCGACGCGCGGCGGTAAGCTGGTACTACGCGATGGACTCGGACCTGAGTCGCATTGAGACTCAGGTGGGGAGCATTTTTCATCCCGCCTACGGCGATGTGCTTACATCCGATCCCGCGGCCCGCGCGCGATTCAAGGAGAGCGCGCGAAGCGGGAGCTTTCTTTCGGACAAGGACGGCCGCGCGTTGATTCTTTACGTCATGGAACGCCTGGAAGGAAAGGCCGCCCGGGAAATCGCGCTGGGTTCCTCCGAAGGACGTCGTCGCTTTCTGCGCGTCCTGGCCCAGGAGAAGGAATCGCCCTACATCGGCCAGATCAAACCTCCCGCTGGAATTGGATCGCCTGAACCGCAAGCCGGCTTTCAACTGGGATTCATCAAGCGCGAAGAGGCCCGCGCCGTTTTCCAGGAACTCACCGCGCCCGCGAAGCTCGCGAAGGCGAACCTGGTGGACCTCACGCGCATGCGCTTGATTGTCTCCGCGCGCCCGAAGCTCGCCCCAGGAGCGGATGCCCGCGTGTTGGCGCGATTGCGCACCTACTTCAACGGGGCCGCCTATCCGCGCGGGCGCTTCTGGAGCGAACTGATTCGCCTGTGCGCGCTCGTCGCCCGACCCGACGGCGTGGTCCCGCTGACGCTTAATGTCGCGCCCGCGAACGAGAAGAAAAAGCTGCCGGCGCTTTCAAAAGCCGACGCGCGCAAATCCCTGGAAGAGGCCCTGGCGATTTTCGGCTATCGCGCCGCGGCGGGTAACGCGCTCACCATTAACTTGAGCCTGAGCGAAAGGTGGGTGGCTACGCGCCTGTTCCGCACCAGGACGACGACCCGGGCCGTGCAAAAGCGACGTCCCTATTCCAATACTCGCGACCCGCTACGCTTTCAGACCTACACGCAATACGTGGACGAAAAGAAAACCGTGCGCGAAAACGTTTCCCTGCGCCTGCCGATCATGACCATCGCCCTGCGTGCCGGGGAACAAACGGCGACCATCGCCTTGCGAACCAACGACGGCGCAAATGAAAAGCCCGCGGACGGACCCCGGCCGGGACGCAAAATCGTCGATGCATTGAGCGAGCGCGATTGCCTGCGCTACGGCATTCTGTGTTTCGCCGAGTTGACGACACGTCGCCTCACGCCTCTATACACGGACTACACGATCGATACGAAGGCCTTACGGGCCCTGCCGACCCGGCGCTGAAACGATCCAGGGCATAAAAAACGACTGATCGGCTTCTCACAATATAGAGTGAGAAGCCAATCGCCCGCGCAAGGTGTATACTCGACCAAAGTATACGTTCCTCGTCCGGAGTCCTTAAATGCTCGGCAGAGTCAAGTTGATCTGTTTATCAGCGGCTACGCTGATTTCCTGTTCCTATTCCATTCCTGAAAATACCCAGGCGGCCACCGTCCTGCTCCTATCCTTGAACGGACCGGCGAGCCCGACATTCAGTCCGGCCGGCGGCATGGTCCCTTATGGAACCACCGTAACGATTTCCTCCGCTTCCGCGACAGACACCATTGCTTATACCGTCGGTGACGGCACGCAAGCCGATCCCGTGTGCGACACCGGAACCTCGGGAGAAACGGGCGACTCCGCGGTCGGGGTGACCATTGATGCCTTCCAGACCATCAAGGCCGTCACCTGTGGAAGCCAATCGAGAAGCTCCGCCATGGTAACGGCGGCGTATACTTATCCAAGAATCCATATTACTGATGCGGCCAACGGTCGAATCGTACGCATGGATGATATGAATGGAGCCAACTGGACAACTTTTGGCAGTTTCGGTTCCGGCACCAATCAATTCCTCACTCCCCATTCCATTGCATTTGATCAAAGCGGGAGAATCTATATTTCGGATGAGAATGCTCATCGCATTGTCCGCGTGGACGACATGAGCGGGACGAACTGGACGACCTTCGGAAGTATGGGCAGCGGAACGAATCAATTCAAACAGCCCGCTGGAATTACCTTGGATTCCAGGGGACGAATTTACGTAGCCGACCTTAATAACAATCGCATCGTCCGCGTGGATGACATGGCCGGGACCAACTGGACCACCTTTGGAACGCATGGCTCGGGAACCGGTAACTTTAATATTCCCACCGGCGTGATTCTGGACCGGGCCGACCGTATCTACGTGGCGGACGCCCTCAACAGTCGAATTGTTCGGATGGATGATATCACGGGCTCGAATTGGACGGCCTTCGGCGACAACGGTAGCGGCGCCGGGCAATTCAATATCGCGATCGGCCTCAATCTGAGTCCGGACGAAAGGCTCCACATCGTGGATTTCTTTAACGAACGCATCGCGCGCGTGGACGATATGAACGGCACCAACTGGATATCCCTGGGGAGCAGGGGTTCCGGAGCAGGTCAGTTTATTGAGCCGGGCCACTCAATAGCATTCGACGCCGATGGGCGGATCCTCCTGGCCGATTCGGGCAATCATCGTATTGTTCGCATGGATGATATGAACGGGACCAACTGGACCACCTTCGGGGCCATGGGGTCCGGAGTTAATGAACTGAATCGACCCCGGGGCATTTTTGTTCGTTAATATTTTCGCGTGCGAAGCGAAAGACAGGGCGACCTACCGGCTTTTCACCTTAGAAAAATACGGCATCCCAAAGGCTATCGCCTGAAATCCATCTGTTCTCGGTAAATTTAGCGGGACATCACAAACGGACGTCCTGCTCCCAGCGTGAATCCATTAACGAACTCAAATCAACGGAGCGGTTGGGGGTCCGGGGATTCGCAACGCGTCGCTCTCGGCCATCCGTGGCCTTCGCGACATCCCTCCCATCCAGGTCGGAACCCGCGCGAGGGTTCCAGGGGAGGATCACATCTTCCCCTGGTTGCTCAAGGACGCGAATTCCCACAGCCAGTCTCGAATCTCGCCGAAGGTGAGCTTGCCGTCGCGCACGCGAATTTCGCCGTCCACGACTACGTGACGAACGTCGCTCGCGCGCGAAGCATAGACCAGCGAGGCATAGACGTTATGCGACGGAAGATTATGATGCTGATTTAGATCCACCAGGGCTATGTCGGCCTTGAAGCCGGGGCGCACCTGACCGATTTCGTTTGCCATTCCCAGCGCTTTCGCGCCCTGCAGCGTTGCCATCTCGAAGACCTGATCCGCGGGCATGGCCTTCGGGCCGTTACCCGGTTTGTGAATCAAGGCGGCCAATCGCATTTCGGAGAACATATCCAGGAGATTATTGCAGGGCGCGCCGTCCGCTCCCAGCGAAACGCACAGACCCTCATCCAGATAAGTCGGGATGGGCGCGATGCCCGACGCCAGCTTGAGGTTCGAGCTGGGACAGTGCAGGATGCGCGCGTCGTATTTCTTGAGGCGCTCGAGATCGCCGTCTTCGAGATGCACGCAATGGGCCAGGCAAGCGCGATTGGACAACAAACCGATTTGCTCGAAGTATTCCAGGTTGCCGTAGCCGGTCTTTTTGCGGACCAGCTCGATTTCGCCGCGGTTTTCGGAGGCGTGGGTGTGAATCAGCAGGCCGTGTTCCTCGGACAGCTTGATGCATTCCTTCATAAGTTCCGTCGTACACGACACGGCGAAGCGCGGGGTTATGGCCACGCCCAATCGCCCTTTGTGGCCGTGCCAGCGTTCGATGAGTTCGCGGGTTTCGCGCAGGGCGGCGGCCGTGTCCTCCACCAGTTCGGGCGGACAGATGTCGGTGTCGTCCATCATGCACTTGCCGGAGATGGCGCGCATGCCGGCTTCGTCCAGGGCCTCGAAGACCGAGTTCGTATGGCGCAGGGTGGCCATGTCCAGGATACAGGTCGTGCCTCCCAGCAAAAGCTCACCGATGCCCACGCGGGCCGCCAGCTTCAGGGAATCCTGATCCAGTCGGGCCTCTCCCGGCCAGATGTACTGGGAAAGCCAGTCCATGAGCTCGGTATCGTCGGCCGTATTACGGAAGGGCGATTGGCACAGATGGATGTGGGTCTGGATGAGGCCGGGAATCGCCGTGAGGCCGGTGCCGTCCAGCACGCGCGCGCCGGGCGCCTGGGCCGGATCGATGACGCCGATGCGCTCAATGCGATTGTCGGTAATGAGAATATCCCGCTGCTTGTGAATCGGTCGACCGGCCGATTCATCCATGGTGACGATGCGTTCGCAGTTCTTTATCAGTAGTTGGCCCATGTGCGGGTTGATTATTACCGCCGCAATCTTCAGTGGTCAAGTGCTAATCGAATGAAGTCGATCCCGCCCCGGGAATTCCGCGTTGACAATGTTATATTAACGATCCATAATATTGTGGTACCGAGTCGAATTGCGGCCATGGATTCAATCGTCCGAAATATTTTGAAGCTTCTCGTCGCGAGCACCTTGCTCTCGTCCGCGGCTTGTTCGCCTCCATCAACCTACAATCCGGCGGACCCCACCAGTCGGGATTATTATGAAATGCTCCTGTTTCAATGCCTGCTGCAACAGGACCCCTGTCTTCCGCCCCTGGCTCCCCAGAAAATGGCCGGCTTCGCGGCCAACTGCTGGTTGACTTCCACCGGCAATGTCCGGTGCGCGGGGGCCAATGGCGGCGGACAACTCGGATACGATGATACCCTCAATGTCGGAAACGGAACGGCGGGTCGCTCGCTCATGGAGATCGGCGATGTTCCACTGGGCGGCACGGCAACTCAAATTTCCGTGGAAGGCGGAAAGGCTTGCGCCCTCTTGACTACCGGCGCGGTTCGTTGCTGGGGCAAGGCGAACGACGGTGAACTGGGATACAATGATACCCTGAACGTGGGCGACGGAACGGCCGGACGCTCTATTCTAGATCTGGGCGACGTGAACATCGGCGGCATCGCCACGCAGGTCGCCGCGGGTACCGGTCACGCGTGCGCGCTGCTGACGACTGGAGGCGTCCGTTGCTGGGGCGTTAACGCCGCCGGACAGCTGGGTTACGACGACACAACCAACGTAGGCGATGGTACGGCCGGACGTTCCATCATCGCAATGGGTGATGTGCCGATCGGTACGCCCGCCGTAAAGATTACCCTGGGCGAGAACTTTACGTGCGCGTTGTCGGCCGCGGGCGGCGTTCGCTGCTGGGGCGATGGTAGCGTGGGTCAGTTGGGCTACAATGACGCCTTGAACGTCGGCGACGGAACCGCCGGTAGATCCATAGTCAACATGGGAGACGTGCCCATCGGAGAGCCGGCCGTGGATATCTTCGCCGGAAATACCCATGCGTGTGCTCTTCTCGAGGGCGGTCGCGTCAGGTGCTGGGGTTCGGGTACGGCGGGGCGACTGGGTCATAACGCCGCCACGAATATCGGCGACGGGACCGCCGGACAGTCCATCATCGAAATCGGTGATATTACGATGGGGGGTATTGTAACGTCCATGAGCATGGGTCAAAACCATAGCTGTGCTCTCATGGATGATAAGTCGGTGCGTTGCTGGGGCAATGGCTCCAATGGCCGCCTCGGATATAATTCAAGCGCCAATGTTGGTGACGGCGTCGGGCAAACCATCATGGAAGCCGGAGCCGTGCCCATAGGCGGCGCCGACGTATTGCAGATTTCAGCCGCTCAGGGTAGCTGCGCCCTGCTGACCGATGGGAACCTGCGTTGTTGGGGAACCAATGGCCAGGGCCAACTCGGGTACAATGATACTCTGAATGTCGGAGATGGAACCGCCGGCCGTTCAATTATGGAAATGGGCGACGTGCCCATGGGCGTACCCCTGGCGATTACCGCTCCACGCTGACTTTTTCGCACTCAAAAAGCACCATATTGGTGCATGAATTAATCGTAATCCACATGCAAATCCAATAAAGTCCCGTGATGGTGCATTATTGTGCGTCAAAATCGACACCGCCCGAACAGCAAGCGCCGCAATTCCCGAGACTCGACGGAAATCCGTGCTTGCGGCGGCTCATTCGGCTCGATCTTCTTCCTTCTTATAAATATATCGCCTGTTACAGCCGTTCATGAAAAAAATTTCGAATTTCTTCCCTATTTCCCGACTTTTCCCTTCCCATAGTGACGGATCGGGTACCCTTATTGCAAAAGTAATCGCATAAAGAAAAGAAATCCCGAGACGAAAAGGCCGGGAAGAGTGTCCGTGAGTTCCTAGTAATACGAATTCAGTTCATACAAATTAAGACAACAAACAGAGGTGTTCCCCATGAGAAAGTCCATATGGATTACGTCCTTCGCCATTCTGACTATGATCAGCACCGGCTCGCTGTTCGCCAGCCGTCGCGCTCCCGCTCCGGCGCCCAAACCGGCGGCTCCTACGGCGGGTGAAAAAACGATCTACATTCACGGCTTCAGCCTGACCAGCTCCAATGCTTCCTGTCAGGGCAAAAGCAAATGCGGTTACTGGTCCCAGCAGACCGGCAACGCGGTTCACGTAGGTTACGACGGTCGCCTGAACCCGACCCACTCCTACTCCACCAGCGGTAAAACCCGCCTGCTCGCCATCCTGAATCAGTACTGCCGCCGCAGCAAAGGTCAAAGCTGCCGCATCGTTTGCCACTCCATGGGTTGCTACACCAGCTCCTATGTCGTAGCGCAGTATAACCGCGGCAATACCTATCGCATCAACTATGTAGCTTCCCTGGCTTCCGCCGAGGGTGGTTCCGAACTGGCCAACATCGGCACCGGCGCCATCAAAACGCTGGCTCGCTGGCTGGGCGGTTGGTTCGGCGGCGTTATCGCGGACCTGGTTCTGTATCCCGCTGCTCTGAACGCTCTGAAAACGAGCTACGCGCGTTCCGCTTTCGACCACAACCGAAACAACGGTATCCTGTTCTATCACACGGCCGGTAACGACTCCGCCTGGTATGCCGACTGGATTTACCCCGGTAAAGACGACCGCGTGGTCGGCTTCCACTCAACCTGTGCTTATCGCTCCATCAAGGCTTTCAGCCGATGCGGTGGTGAGAGCGTGCGAAGCTGCTCCTGGTGTTTCTGGCAAAAGAAAAAGAATGTATCTCCCTGGTCCGGACACAAGTCCTCCACGAGCTACAGCCGATACGGCGTAAAAGAAACCCACAACAACTTCCAGGGTAAAAACAAATACCATAGAAAGTAATAGATAGTACATTTCACGATTCAATTTACAATCCGCGCTCTTATCCTCGTGATAAGGCGCGGATTTTTTCGTGCCTTTTGCAATCGCCGAGGCGAAAAGGCTTGCTTCGCAAGCCGGGGAGGATGGAAAATAACGCATGAAGAGAAGCACAATTATCGCGCTGGGCGTCGTGGCCCTGGGGCTCGTCGCGGCCCTCTTTTATATTCTCAGTTCGGGGGACACCGGCTCCGGCGGACTCGGAGACAAAGTCGAAAAATCGACCACGGCTCCCACCACCGGCCTGGAAACCGGAACGAACGGTAACCTGGAGGTTCCACCTACCGAGGTTCTCAAGCACTATCGTGAGTGGGCCAAGTACCCGCCGGACTCGCGTCCCTTGAAGGAAAGCCATACGGACGTCATGGAGCCCCACATCATTCGCGTACCGCCGCAGGTCATGCCGGTGGTCAAGGACGGTAAGCTGGTCAAGTCCAACTACGGCTGCACATTGCAACCCCTGAATCACGCCGTGACCGAGGGAGAAGCCGCCTACATTCAATTTTCCTGCCAGCGGGTCGCCGACGGCAAACGCGTGCCGGTGAAAATTCAAAAGATTGATCTGAAGCGATGGGTCGCCAAAAAGCAAATCCCCACGTCCGGCATGGAAATTAATGACGAAGGCAAGAACGGTGATTCCGCCGCCGGCGATAACAACTACATGCTCTACTTCAAACCCAAGCGCAACGACTGGGGCGATATGCACCTGGCCCTGAAGTTTCGCATTCCGGAAGAGGAAGGCACGCCTGATCACGTCCTCAAGACCTACTTCTTCTCTTCTCCGGTGGCGCCCGCGAAATTCACGGGCAACATCCGCGAAAAGATCGCCGACAAGTCCCTGGTAATCACGGTCGAACTCAATGTTCGCAAGCCGGGTCGCTACACCATCGAGGCCAATCTACTGGCGGACGAAGGACCCGTCGCCTTCGCGCGCAAGGACGCGCGTCTGAAGGCCGGCCTGCAGACGGTGGACCTGCTCTACTACGGCAAGATCTTTCACGATCGGGGCCATAAATCGCCCTACAAACTGGTGAGCCTGCGCGGCATCCGGGACAACGACCCCGTGGACCCGGCGAAACTCACCGGACCCGTGGATGAAGTGGACCGCTACATCAAGAGTCGTCGCACGACGGAACCGCCCAAGGAAGTAATTCCCTACTGGAAAAAGGAATACGTCACCCAGCAATACTCCCTGGATGAATTCACGACGAAGGAACACGACTCGGCCGTGAAGCGGGAGCGCATCGCCGACCTGGAGCGGCGCATCAGCGGCAAATGACGAATGGCCGCGTGGTTCGGGGAATCGTCTTCATGGCGATTCCCATTTTCGCCATCTGCGCGTGTTTCGCGTGCGGGGGCGATTCGGTTTCGCGCGGCGAACCCGCGGCCGGTGCCGACACGAAACCTCCCGCGGGCCACGTCATCGCGCCGGAACGGCGCCTGAAAGACTACAAAGAGCATCTCAAATATCCGCCCTTCAATCGGCCCGCGGACGCCGATACACCGGACCTGGATAACTGGCCGGGCTACGGCGGGCGTCGCATCGATGATGTCCGCATCCTGAGCTTCAAAGGCCATGCCGTGCGTAAGGGCTCTCTATACATTGCCTTCCAGGTGGACGCCAAGCAAGCCGGGCGATACACCTTCGATGCGCTGCTGCGTCATTCGTCCGGGAAAAAAGTCGCCGTCTCCTCGCTGACGCGCGATTTGAAACCCGGCACGCAAACCCTGGAGTTTCTTTTTTACGGGAAGATCATGCGGGACGCGAAAGTAAGCGGAGTCTTCGAATTGCGCGGCATCAACGGACAGCGCGTGCTCAGTGATCACGAACTGGATCTAATGGGCCGGGCGGAGTTAAAGAAATCGCCGGAAGGCGTGCTGCGCCCCCTGCGCACAACGTATACAACCGGCTCCTTGAAGAACTTTACTTCGAAGGACTGGCAATCCGCGGCAAAGCAGGATCACCTGGATCGCATTCGTAAGGAAATAAAAGACAAATGAAGTCCGAGCAAGGGTGATATGAACAAACTCAACGAAAAGAACATCTTCCTCGTCGACGGCATCGGCGCGCTGGTTACGGCGACCATCATGGGTCTAATTCTGCCGGCGCTGAATCAGTACATCGGCATGCCCCTGAACGTGCTCTACGGATTGTGCGGCCTGGGCCTGGTCTACGCCGCCTATTCACTGAGTTGTTTCTTTTTCGCGAACCATGACAAGCCGGTCTTTCTGATGATCATCATGTGGGCCAACTTTCTCTACTGCCCGCTGACGCTTGTATTGACTTATCTGCATTTCGACCAGCTGACGACGCTGGGAGTCATTTACTTCATCGCCGAGATTCCGGTGCTGCTGGGAATCGTCTTTATCGAATGGAAAGTTTATCAGAAGAAATTCGGTGGGGCTTGAGCCGATTAACAAATTAACCGCCCGGGCACGCATGGGCCCGGACGGTTAGCGATTGCGTTAAACTTAAATCACGAATTCCTTGCCGATGGCCTCGTTGCTCTTTTGCCATAGCAAGTCACGCACGGCGTCATTGTCGTAGAATTTTTCCAGCGCGAAAGGCTCGGCCTTGCCCTTCATCGCCATGATGCCCTTACCCGGTCCGTAGAACTGACCCGACTTCGCGTCGGTCAGGCACATGCAGGAGATGATGCCCATGGCGCCGTCTTCCATGCTTTGCGCGAAACCCATGAACCAGTTGGTAAAGCCGGTGCCCATGCCGCCTTCCTTCACCGTGGAAACCTGGAGACCGGTATTGGAAACGCCCGGGTGAGCCACGAGCGCCTTAACTTTAGAACCTTTGGCCTGCAGTTTGTGGTGCAGGGCCGCGGTGAACGCGCAATTGGCCAGCTTGGTCTGATTGTATCGCACCCAGCGCGCGCCGCCGAAAATCATGCTGGCGCCGTCGCCGCCGAGATTGCCGCCCTTCTTTTCGAGATACTGGGGCAGCAGCTTCTTCTTGGGATTCATGCGGGCGATGCTGGAGTGATTGACGATGCGCGCATCGCCGGAGGCTTCCGCCGCTTTTTCCAGCAGGGGCATGAGCTCACTGGTCAGCAGGAAATGCGAAAGGTGATTGGTCTGCATCTGCACGTCGAAGCCGTCCACGGTGGCTTCGTCCTTGAGCGCCATGACGCCGGCATTATTGCAAAGCACGTGCACTCCCTCGGGGCAGGCTTTCTTAACGGCTTCCGCGCCCTTGCGAACC
>CAZGYS010000181.1:0-10529 GCA_964530305.1 uncultured Leptospiraceae bacterium | reverse complement strand
GCAGACCGGGGCCTTCGCCCGCGTCGAGAGGCGATGCGGGGCCCGCCGCAAAACGAGAGCCGCTTCCATCTCCCTCAACCGCGTTTGGCGCGGCCGGGTGCTTGCGCATGGCCGCGGACAAGACCGCCAGGACTTTTTCGTTTTCCCAGGGCTTTGTAATAAAATCCGCGGCCCCGTGCTTGATGGCCTTCACGGCGATGTCCACATCGGCATGGGCCGTGATCATGATCACCAGCGCCCGGGGATCCAGTTCCAGAATGCGCTCCAGCCAGACGAAGCCCTGCTTACCGCTACTTTCGCCCGGCGAAAAGTTCATGTCCAGCAGGACGGCGTCGAAACGTTTCGCTCCCAGAAGTTCCGGAATATCGCCCGGGCGATTCAGGGTCATGATTTCCGCATAGTGCCTTTTAAGAAGCAACTTCCCCGCGACCAGAATGTCCTCATCGTCGTCGACGATCAATATGCGTTTTTCACTTTTCACGTCTCTTCCGCTCACGCACCCGCATGGAATTTGGTCCGGGCATGATCCTTGCTTATCCTGGATAAGCATTTTGACCGCGATGTTTTAGTAAAGAGGAATTGAAATGCCCGCGATCGGCTTACCGTATCGCGGCGCGCAAGAAATGCAACTTGACACCAACCAATTTATGGGCCAATAAGGGAGCGCTCCGACGCCATGTTGAAACTACACGAACTATCCAGAATCTATCGATCCGACGATATCGAAACCATCGCCTTGAACGCGGTGAATATCGAAATCAACCGGGGCGAATTCGTCGCCGTCATGGGACCGTCGGGCTGCGGTAAGTCAACCCTGCTGAACATCATGGGCCTGCTGGATCGAGCCACCGCCGGCACCTATCGCCTGGATGACGAAGACGTGACCCGCTGTTCGGAAAAAATCGCCGGGCGAATTCGCAAGCACAAGATCGGATTCATTTTTCAGGGCTTCAACCTCATCGACGATCTCTCCGTGCAAGAAAACATTGAACTGGCCTTACTCTACCAGGACATGCCCTCTCGCGAACGCCGAGAGAAGGTAAACGAGGTAATGGATCGCATGGGCATCGCCCATCGCGCTCGTCACATGCCCGGGGAATTGTCCGGCGGACAGCAACAAAGAGTCGCCGTAGCCCGCGCCGTCGTGGGAGATCGCCGCTTGATTCTCGCCGACGAACCCACCGGCAATCTGGACAGCGCTCACGGGCGGGACGTGATGGAACTGCTCCAATCCCTGAATTCCCGCGGCACCACCATCGTCATGGCCACCCATTCCGCGGCCCATGCCGACTTCGCCGGAAGAACCATCCACCTTTTCGACGGACGGGTAGTCACCGAGAGCCTGCGGGCGGGCCTGACTTAATCGGTCATGACGGCGCTCTACATAAAACTCGCGTTGCGAAACCTGGCTCGTCATCGCCTGTACGCCTGCATTAATATTCTCGGCCTGGCAATGGGGCTGTGTGTTTTTCTATTCAGTGAGATTCTCATTTCGTATGAGTACAATCACGATCACATGTTCGCGAAACGAGCGCGCATCTTTACGGCGGGCAGCGTTTTCGCGAAAACTTCCGAGGAGCCGGTCAAGGAGTATCCGGTGGTTCGCACGGTCTATGGTCCGCTCCTGCGCGCGAAGCTCAAGGAAACCGCACATGTCGTCAGGGTGCCCCATCGGGAAAGTTTGATTAAGATCGGCAATGCCGCGCGCCACGTGGGCATTCGTTTCGCCGAACCCGGCTTCACCCGCGTCTTTGATTTCGAATACATTCACGGGAACAAGGCGGCCCTGGACGATCCCCGGGGACTCGTCATCACGGAATCCCAGGCCCGCGCGAATTTCGGGCGCGTCGACGTGCTGGGAGAACGCGTGTCCCTGGAGCATGAATATTCCCTGCGAATCACGGCCGTAATTCGCGACGTTCCGCCGGACAGCCACTTTAACTCCTCCTTGCTGCCCGCCTTCGAATTGACTTTCATCGCCCCATTGGAGGCGCTCATAGCCCTGGGAGATTTTCGGCGCGAAGGCGATCGCGAGACCCTGGATCCGGCGGACATGACCTACATTCTATTGCCGCCCAATCGCACACGCGCATGGCTGCAAGGACAGGCCGACGCGGTTTACGCGAAACATGCCGACGCCGCCGAAAAAGCCTATATAAGTCGCATCAAGATTCGCCCATTGATTGATTCCAATATCGTTCTGTGGGACGCCATGGGTTTCCCCATGCTTGAATCCGTGCGCCTGCTGGGACTGTTGATTTTGCTGGTGGCCTGCGCCAACTACACCAACCTGGCCACGGCTCAAAACTTCGGGCGGGACCGCGAAGTCGGTTTGCGCATGACCTTCGGCGCGCGGCGTCCGCATCTGCTGGCGCAATTCCTGTCGGAGAGCATCGCCCTGACCGCGCTGGCCATGCTCATCGCGCTGGCGGGCGTGGAGCTTTTGATTCCGGCCTATAATGATTTGACCGGTAAGGCCGTGCGCCTGGAGTATTTGCGACTTCTGCCCCGAGTATTTCTCGTCGTAACGGCGACCGGCCTGCTGGCGGGCGCCTATCCTGCTTATCTGATTTCGCGCCGGGGTCCCCTGAGTATTCTTCGCGACGCGCCGGCCAGGGGACCACGCGGCAACGCGTTTCGCGTATTCATGGTGGCCGCGCAGTTCAGCGTGACGATTTTTATTCTCTCCATGGTCATGATCATCTTCTTTCAGAATCGCCGGGTCCTGGAAATCAGCGAGGCCTGGCCGAAGACGGACGTCTTCGTGCTGGAGGGAACGACGGCCGATGAAATCCGCTCCAGGCGCGAAGAACTACGCCGCGCCATGACGGCCTTGCCGGGCGTGAAGGCGATGGCCTTCTCAAGCGGAGTACCCTTTTATGAAACCAGCCGCACGCAGAAATCGCGCCGGGTCGCCGCGAAAGCAAACGACAAGGACAACGCGTTTACCCTGGACCTGGTAAGCGTGGACCGCGATTTTCAGCGCGTCTACGGAATTGATCTCGCGGGCGGGCGAACCTTGAATTCCGGCGACACCTACGCGGCGAACACGGGCCGTTTGAATATCGTCGTCAATCAAATCGCCGCGCGCCGACTTGGTTTCCCGGACGACGCGGGGGCGGTCGGGCGCGAGTTTCACGCCCTGCCCGATCGGCGCAATCCCCGCGCCGCGGTCTTCACCATCGTGGGCCTCATGCCGGACGTGTATTTCATCGGCCCGCAGTCGAAGATCAAACCCATGGCTTTTCTCGTGCGGCCGGAGTACGATTACTATGCTTCCCTTCGTCTCACGGGCCGCGACCGGACGCGCACGACCCGGGAAATCGAAAAAGTCTGGAGGAGCGTGCTTCCGGACTATCCTCCCCGGGGAAAATTGCTGGGCTCCTATTTCCAGTTGTTCTTTCGCCTGCTCAAGACCATCAACGGCATCATCGCCGTCTTCGCGGGCGTGGCGCTCCTGCTGGCGCTGATTGGTTTATTCGGCCTGGCCGCTTTCATGGCGCGTTTGCGCCTGAAGGAAATCGGCATCCGCAAGGTCATGGGAGCAAGCACGGGTCGCATCACGCGCCTGCTCATCGCGCGCTTTTCGCGCCCCGTGTTCTGGTCCCTTCCGGCTGCCATGCCTTCCGCTTATCTAGCCGCGGGCATTTACCTGGATTTTTTTCCCGAGCCCATCGCCTTCGTGCTTCCCATCATCCTGCTGGCGGGCGCCGCGGCGATTCTCTCCGCCTGGGCCGTGGTGGCCGGCCATGCCCTGCGCATCGCCCGTACCCCGCCCATGGATTCCCTCCGCCGGGAATGATCAAGCCGTCCGCAAGCGAACACCCCGAGTGTCCGATTTCGAACACTCCAGGCGCTCCCGCGCCAAATACCCTTGCAGCCCGCCGTTCGTGGCCGGCACGAAGATTGCTCATGGAAAGTGGAGGTTCCCGATGCTTGCAATGATTCATGAAAATTACGGCCCGCCGGAGGTCTTGCGCCGAGGCGAACAGTTCATCGATCGGCGCTATCGCCTGGAGGAAATCGCCTCCGTCCACCACTACGTGGATCAGGGTCATAAACGCGGCAAGGTAGTCTTGACCATGGAGCATGCCTAAAATGAAAGCGGTAACTTGCGCGCAATACGGTTCGCCGGATGTTTTGCAGGTTCGGGACATCCCCCGCCCCGTGCCCGGGCCGGGCGAAGTCCTGGTCCAGGTCCGAGCCACCACGGTTACGGCCGCCGACTACCGCGTCCGGGGCTTGAACGTTCCGGCGGGTTTTCGCCTTATTACCCGCCTGGCCATGGGTTTGCGAAGACCACGCAAGGGCATTCTGGGACGAGAGTTCGCCGGCGAAGTCACGGCGGGGGGGTCAAGGGTGACTTCCTTTCGCGTGGGGGATCAGGTTTTCGGAACGACGAACTTCGGCACCAACGCGGAATACGTTTGCGTACCCGCGAACGGAGCCCTGGTGGAAAAACCCGAAAACCTTTCCCATGAAGAGGCCGCGGCGATTCCCTTCGGAGGTCTCACCGCGCTGTATTTTCTGCGCGACCGCGCCGGCCTGCGCCAAGGCCAAAGCATCCTGATCTACGGAGCCTCCGGAAGCGTCGGCGTGGCCGCGGTTCAACTCGCCCGTCATTACGGCGCGAAGGTCACCGCCGTCTGCGGCCCCACGAACATGGACCTGGTCGGTTCCCTGGGCGCCCACCAGGTGCTCGACTATACGAAAGACGATTTCCGACGGAACGGCCGACGTTACGATGTGATCTTCGAAACCGTGGGCAAGGTTTCCATAAGCGATTGCGAAAAATCCTTGAGCGCGGGCGGCGTTTGCCTTCCGGCGGTAGCCGGGTTACCCGACTACCTTCGCATGCTCCGGAATTTTTTAACCGGAGGACCGCGGGTAATCAGCGGCGTCGCCGGTGAAAAACCCGAGGACCTGCGCTACCTGAGCGAGCTGGCCCGAACGGGTAAGTTAAAACCCGTCATCGATCGACGCTACTCCCTGGAGGAAACGGCGGATGCTCATCGCTACGCCGACCTGGGGCATAAAAAAGGCAGCGTAGTAATCGTGCCCGGCTAAGCGACAAAGGCTTGCGGCATTGAGGCCGGCCGGCAAAGTTTGCCTTCTTGAACGATCAACCCGAGACTCATTCGGCGTCCTCCCGGCCGCTTGCCTGGCATGAAGTCGCCGGCCTACCGCGCGAAACCGCCCTGACCCGTTACATCCGGGGGTTGCGCGAATGTGAGCACGCGGCCGCGCCGGATTTCTTTATCACTCAGGCGCACGCGCCGGAGGCCTGGCGGGACACGCACCAGGGACTGACGCGAGAACCTCCGGGGGCTCGCCTGCTCACGGCTTGCCTGCCTTCCGAGCCGACGGCCGCTCGTTCTCAGGCGAAGACCTTCAACCTGCCCGTGGACGTCCCCGGTCCCGGTGCCTTTGAATCGCCGCGGGCCTTCCTCACGAGCTGGTTGAATTTTCTGGATACGCAACCTCCCCGGGAGCTGGCGGAGTTTCTTCGTCGCTCGTTCTTCATGCCCCGGGCCGAAGCACGCGAATCGGCGCTCGCGATTATGGAAAACTCCATCGAGGACTCCCTACCCTATGGAGCCGCCTTCGAATTTTTGGATCGGACCGGCCTGTGGCGCGTCTTCGCGCCCGCCGTTCCCGACGATGCGCCCCGAGAGCCGTGGGAAGATAAAGAGCCCCTTGCCTACCGTTCCCAGGCCTTCATCGCGGGCGAACAAGAAGCCTATAAGTTAACGCGGCTCACAGTGCCCCGCTTTCTGATTTTGTTACTGACGCCCGGGTTGATTCACCTGGCGTTGAGCCGGCTCTCGAAAACCCTGGGCGACGTGGTGGGCATGCCGCTGACTCTGGTGAGCCTGCTCGTGATCATTTTCATGGTTACCCGCAATGCCTACAGGCGATTCCGCCCGCGTCTTCTGGATGGGATTCTCATGGAAGGCGTCCCCCTTCGGGACGTGGTACGCGCCTTTCGCGCCGCCGGCGATTCGTTCTCAGGCCTGCTCGGTCACGTTGGGCGCATGCGCAAGGATGCGTATGTTCGCCGCGGCGATGAACTGCGCGCCATGCTTGACGGGCTGCCTCCTTAAAAGGTAAGCGCCCGGTCCTTGCCCGAATCAGGAATCCCGCGGGCGAAAATCAGGGGTGCGGGCCTCGAACCCGCTTCATGAGGGACACAATCTCATATGTTACCCGTTACACCAACCCCTATTGTTCACGCGAAGCCCCGGCGAAGACTCGAACTCCGATTCCGGGAGTAGAAATCCCGTGCTCTAATCCACTTGAGCTACCGAGGCGTTTTTGGTGTGTCCGTGCCCTTGTTCTCCTTCATCTTTAAGTTTACTCCCCTGACGGAGACTCGAACTCCGGTCCTGAGGTTAAAAGCCCCATGCTCTAATCCCGTTGAGCTATCAGGGAATATGTATAGAACCGATGGGACTCGAACCCATAACCTTTCGCACCGGAAACGAATGCTCTGTTCCATTGAGCTACGGTCCTGTTACGGCGAACGCATCGCCTGTTTTCAATATAGAGAGGGTCGGACTCGAACCGACGACTACCTGTTTGTAAGACAAGCTTTCTAGCCGCTGAATTACCTCTCCGGTTCGGCGATCGTAATCGCCTTTAAATGCCTCGTGCACGGACTCGAACCTGCGCCTGCCGACTTACAAGGACGGAGCTCTACCAATTAAGCTAACGAGGCTATTACGGCTAAGCGCGATGACGAACTTGCCGTGATTGTTTTCGGATCACCTCCTTATGAGTAAGTTTACTCATCATGCGCCACAAGAGATTCGAACTCTTACTTCCCGGCTGGCAACCGACCGTGCTGTCCATTGACACCAGTAGCGCGTTTATTTTTACAATTACTTGCTCCTAAAACGAAAAAACCCTCCAGGGCGGCGGCCGAGGAGGGTTTCCAGCATGCGAAACTAATTTCGTATCAGAACATGATTTCGTCCCTCGTCCCGTCCATGCCATGGACGCGTCGTACTCCGCCCGTATGTTTCCGGGTTCTCATCGTTCGCGTATGTTTACCGATTGCGTTCATGATTAACTTATGGCGATTTCGCCTTTCCAATCTGATGGTTTAGACGGAAGATTCGGCCGAGATCCTGAGAAAAAATTCATTTCGCGTAAAAAAACGCGGCTACATGCTTCGACCGCGGAGCGACCCCGGTTATCGGCCGTCGGCCAACCTTGCGTACCGGGCCTTGAATTCGTCCCCGGGTACTCGCCCTTCCCCATTGCGCGAAAGCTCCGGCAAGATTCCCTGGACGAAGTACATGTCCACCTGCCCCTTGTGTTTGGCCGGCACCTTGCCGCGATACTCGCACGTGAAGAAATCCTTCACCAGTTCCCGAGTTTCGCCGGAGATATTGATTCGCCCCGGTTCGCCGGAGGATTCGCAACGCGAAGCCGTGTTGACGGTATCGGACCAGACGTCGTAAGCAAATTTCTTTTCCCCGATGACCCCGGCCACGAGCGGTCCGCTATGAATGCCCAATCGCAATTCCCAGTATTCCAGCCCTTGTTCTTGCTTAATATGCTTCATCTGATTCATAAAAGCCTGAATTTCCAGCGCCGCCAGCACGCAGTCCACCGCGTGGGTTCCATTGGGCTCGGGGATCCCGCCCACGCACATGTATGAGTCGCCGATGGTCTTGAGTTTTTCCAGGCCGTAACGATCCATCAGGGAATCAAAGTAAGAGAAGCAACGATCCAGCTCGGACACCAGTTCCTCCGGTCCCATGCTCTCGGCGATGCGCGTGAAACCCTTGAAGTCCGTGAACAGGACTGACGCGGATTCATAGTGCACGGGGCGATTCTTACCCGTCTCCTTGAGTTCCTCCGCCACGGCCGGCGGCAAAATCGAAAGCAACAAACCGTCGGACTTTTCGCGTTCCTGGGCGATGGTGCGTTTGTCCCGACGACTATCGCGCAAGAGACCGCGAATCGTATCGTCCTGGTCACGGTATGACCTGGCCGCCAGACCAATCCAGAAAAGCGTCACGGCCGACATGACCATCATGGCCAGATTATAAAGCAAGTCTCGCTCCAGGACTTCGGGCGTTTCAATCCATTGCGTAAGAAAAAAACCGGAGGCGAAGATACCGATAAAAATGGCCATGTGGGCCTGCGTCAGGTAGGCGATATAGGCGATGGCCGCCGTGAAATAGATTCCCGAACCCGCGGGCCAGTAGCGCCCGGCCCCCGCGCAGGCGATGGAGAACAAAACGGCGTGCACGGCTCCCGTATACAGACTGCGCGTGGCCCACTTGTGGACCGGCCACTTGCGCGAAACCAGCATGTACATGGTGGCGAAATTCCAGATCAATTCCACGACGTAGAAAGCCAGCAAGCGCGAAACCGAGAAATGAGGCATGCCCGCCGGGTCCAGGCGCGAAAGCACATAAAGCATGAGTACGACCAGTCCGGGCCCGATGGTGAATAGTATAAACAGGCGATGAGTGAGGGTTTGCAGGATGATTTTCAATGGGTGCCGCGTTCCTACGTAAGAATGATCACAGCGAACCACGAAGTTTTTTTGTGAGCAAGAGATATTTTATCGAAAAAAGAAGGGAATTCCCCCGATATTCTCGTCAAACAGAGCATATACGGCGAAAGCCGATTATGCAAGTGAACATCATGACCGTATTCGTATATCAGAATAATCAGTATCAGAACTCCGGCAACGCGCGGGAGGCGGCCATGTAACGCGTTTTTTGAAATCGCATACATGCGAAGAACCCCCTCCGGCGAATGCTCGAGGGGGTTTTTGTTTTTAGGGCCGTGTTTTCACGAAAGTAAATCGCGTCGTCTTCTCTCGGTAAGGGCCGTAAGCCTGAATGTCGGTATAAAGCCCGGGAGTGGCGGACGAGAGGTTCGATTCCTCGGCGACGCATGTAAGTTCGCTCCGCGAGAGTGAGCCGTAGAAAAATATTCCGGAGTGGCCGATAGGTAAGGCGGCGTACTGTTAATGCGTGCAATGCAGGTTCGAATCCTGTCTCCGGAGTCGCATCGCCTCAGGTGATGCAAGTAAGTTAAGAATACTCTCGGATGGTGTAATGGTAACACCCGGCACTTTGAATGCCGTATTCCAGGTTCGAGTCCTGGTCCGAGAGCAAAAGCGTCGCTTTACCCTCAGCGGACTGTAAACCCGTTGTCAAAAAACAGAGGGCTGGCGGACAGGAGGTTCGATTCCTCGGCGGCGCATCGATTTGATTACGCTTGACAGTTCGCATATCCGGGCTCACATTCAAGGCGGAGCCCGAAACGAGAATGAAGCAAGTGAGTAAAGACGGCGCGGTGACTTTCGCCGTCGACGACGTAGAGCCGGCGGCCCTACCCTTGAAGGACCTGCCCCGCGCGGAAGCCCTGCGCGCATTGCTTGACGGACGTGAAATTCAAGCGATTTCCGAACCCGAGCGGCCGCTGGTCGCGGACGTTCACTACCATCCCTTCATGGCGGCGCTCCACCTGGCCCACAGCCAACACCGGCCGCTGGTAATTTCGCCGGACGCCCTCTGGCTCACCATCGCTCAGGGTTTCGCGCACCATGTAAACAATCACGCCGAGGAACTGCGTCACAAAATGGTGCCTCATCGCGGGCGTGAACACATCCGCGTTAAGACCGAGGAAATCAACTGGCCCGAGATCGTACAAACTTTCAGCGGCGAAATTCTCGAGCGCGCGGGAGGTCACTTCCGTGAGCTCCTATGCGATTTCAGCACGACTACGCCCGTGGACGACATCGCCGGGCGCATTCTGTTGATGGACGCCTTTCAGCCCTACTATGAGTACAGGGCTTACGCGGTGTGCGGCATTCCCGAGATCACCCTGCTGGGTACGCCCGACGACTGGGAAAAAATTAAAACCAAAGTTGAGTTCATCGCCGATTTCGATTTGCGCTGGTGGACCGATAAACTGCTGCCCATATGCGACGAGTTCATTCGCGCTGCCGGGGGTGAGGCGAACCGCGAATACTGGCAGGACATCTACAAATTGAGAGACGCCTACGGAGCGGAAAGAGTCAACGGCTGGGCGGTTTACCTCGTTCCCTACTTGAAGAACGGCTTCACGGATCACTGCACCGTGCGCAATACAATGCTGTCCGACGATCCCGAGGAACATCCCCGGGATGTTGAAACGGGCGTGCCGGGCCTGACGCTGGACGAATTTCCCGATACGCCCGGGTCGGCGCCCGTCACCCTGGTGCTCGGCGAAGACACGAACGAACACGCCATGGACATCGTCGGCGGGCTGATCGGCGTGGAGCAGGATCGCGCTACGAAAGCCGTTAAACCCGTATCGGGCTGGGCGGCCGTAAAGGCCCACGGTATGCAAGACGAACTAAATGCCTTCGCTAAAATCATCCGGCGCGTGCCGCCCCTGGATGCAAGCTATGCGAACGAACTAATGAGTAAAAGCCATTTCCTTTTCCTGAATCATACGATTCCGGCGGACCTGGTTCACTTCCATGGCTGGTGCAATGGCGCGCGAATGAACAATGA
>CAZGYS010000180.1:0-10550 GCA_964530305.1 uncultured Leptospiraceae bacterium | reverse complement strand
CAGGGCGCTGAAATATTTATTTCGCCGCGCTCCGGTCGCTTCATTCAGTCGCGGATTGTTCAGGCGATCCTCTCCGCGCAAGTAAGCATAGCCTATATGAGTTTCAGCCACACGGATCCGGTGATCAACGCGGCGCTGTTTCTGGCCGCGCGGCGGGGCGTGTTCGTGGAAGGCCTGCACGACACCGGCGATTTCTCGGCGAAATCTCGAGCCCGGGAGCTCAATGACGCGGCGGGGCTGTTGCCCGTCATGTTGTATCGCGACGGGAATCGGGTCGAGTACGAATCCTCGGACGGCGTCGTCCACGGCGGACACCTCCATCACAAGACGCTCATCATCGACGGCACCCGGGTATTGGCCGGCTCCTACAACTGGTCCATGAGCGCGCGAGATCGCAATTTGGAAATCCTGTTCGACCTGGCCCACGCGGGGCCGCGGTTCCAGGCGGAATTCGAACGCATTCGCGGGCGGGCCGAACTCGTACCTCGCTCGGCGGTGAACCAGGCGCGCGTCGCGCGGTTCTCGCTGGAACGACAAGTCGGCACGACGGGAGCCGTGAGCGCCATGCTGTGTTCGAGCGACGCGCCGGGAGCCGGACTGATTCGCTTCGCGGGCCGCGGGCCCTACTTTCGCGGCGAATACCTGGCGGCGAAAGCGGGCGCGGAACCTTGTCGCCTCTGGAAAAAATTCGCGGGGCCGTCCGCCGGCCCGCGCGGGCTGCCGCCCTTCAGCATCGCCGGGGAGGCGTCGACTCGTTCGAAGTTTGGGGCCGTTCGCGGGCCGGGAGGCGTCTACATTGCCCTGGACGCGAAACCCGAACAGCGGCCGTGCGAAGACGCGACTCGATGTGAATCGATCGTGATTCATCGCGCCTGGAAAAAAGAGGGTTTGCTCCTGTTGGACGGCGAACGGGAATTTCACTCCGTGCGCTTTTTAAGCGCCGACGGGTTCGGACCGCCCCTTGCGCTTGGGCCCGCGGGCGCGAACCTCTATGGCTTTGATCCGGATCAATTGCCCGGGGGCGATCTGGCGCTCTTTCTAAAGGATGCCCATGGACGGGAATGGGCGGGCTGCCTGCGTTCCGGAACGGTTTTCAGCGGACCCGCGCGAGACGTTCTTCAGAGCCTGGCCCGGGCGCGCAACGAGCCCATTCATTGCGCGCAACTGGAATAGCCCTGTACGCGGCCGCGACTATTCATTCACGATCCGGGTTTGCTCGATTTCTCGGAACAGGCCGCGATACTCCTGGGGGCTTTCGCCGCCGTTGATCATGACGGATAGGGGTTTGCCGGCGGGCAATTCCTGCTCGACGATGAACTTCAGAAAATCGCCGTCGGTGTGGTAGGAGTTCCCGAAACCCGCCAGAATGAAAACCCGGCGGTCCGGTCGTTCACTTTTCAACGCGGCGATGATTTCGCGGACCTTCGCGGTCTTACCCGTATGATAAGTAATGGGTTCGATAAGCTCGTCGCCGATGACGCCGTTTTCCGCGCGGGTACGAATTCCGTGCAGGCGGTCGCGCGGCAGATCGAGACTGGCCGCGGCGTTTTCCACGAAGACATGGGGAGCGGCCGAGATGATGTAATTTTGTACGCCGTTGGCGGCCAGTTCCTCGAACATCGTGCGCGATGATTGAAAGTAGTTCTTGCGCAGGACCGACGCGAAATATTCCTCCGCCATTTGATCGATGTCGCGGCGATTGGAACCGGCGAGAATGCGCGGCAAAAGACCGTAAGCGGCGGCGGCGTCCCGGGCCTCCAGGGCCTTGTATTCCAACCAGAAGCGCGGGAAAGCGTCCACGCCCTGGTAGGCGCGTGCAAAGCCCTGCTCGATGGCCACCTGCAGCAAACCCTTGTAGACAATCCGACCGTTGCGCTTGAGACCCTCGGAGATATCCCCGTCGATGATGGTGCCGTCGAAATCCCAGAAACTGAGAAACAGGCAATCGCCGCCGGCTCCATCCTTGCCGCAAGGGCCGCCATGCGCCCCGTCTTTCGCCTGGGCAAGCCGCTCCTGGACGGCTTTCTTAGTTTCCAAGATGCTTTCGAGCATGGGACGCACATGATCCTCCGATTTTCGGGCCGAACATGCGCCGGCGCACATGATGACGACAACACAAAGCAGGACGGTCCGCATGAGAACTTGTATCATCGCCCGCGGCGGGAAGTCCATGACTTTCCCAAAACGATAAAAAATGCCTCGGCCACGCCTTGCCGGATTGATTTTCCTTCCGATAATCAGATTATCGAGCGGTTTATGATACGGTCTTTTTTGAAACAGCCTGCCCTTTGTCTGCTCCTGACGGCCCTCCTAACGATACCCTCGGGGCTGTTGACCGGCGTGCTTACCACGGCCGGCGCCGCGCCGGTGCCTTCCGTGGAACCGCCGCCCGATGAATACTCGCTGGTGGTGCTGGCGCTGGGTTCCTGGCGAGGCGATTTTCACGTCGACGCCCGGGGACGCGGCGGCCTGGCGGCCCTGCACGGCTACACGCGCAATCGCCGGAGGCTGCTGGAGGCTCGGGGCGGCTCCCTGCTTCTGCTTCAGACGGGCGATTTTACGGGAGCGAGAACGCCGGCCGAATTCGCGCGCGCGCTGGTGAGACCCCGGGTCAATCTACCGCGCTATCTGGGTTTCGATGCCTTTTCCCTTTCGGCCGACGAAAATCGCCTGCTGTGGGTCCAGCGCAAGCGGGCCGAGTTTCGCCATTTCCCGGGCGTCAGCTTTAATCGAAAATCGCCCCCGGCGAAGGCCGCTTCGGGCGCGAGCACCGAGCTTGATTTCACCGGCGCCCTCTTGCGACCGCGGCCCCTGGCTCCCTATCGAATCCTGGCGCGGGGCAAGCGCAATGTCTTCATCACGTCCCTGACCACCGGCCCCGCGGGCGATTACGAACAAACCTCTCCGGCCAAACTGGAACGCGAAATGATCCGCCAATCGGGAACCGACCTCTACGTGCTCATGCTCCAGCGCGCCCGTCGGATAACCCACGACGAACCGCCCGCGAAAAAAAATCCGGGCAACCACGCCGGGGCCGGCGGCTACTTCGCCGCGACCATGCCCGTGAGCGTCGCCGGAAAAACCGCGTCCGCCGGCGGCAAACGTGGAACCATGTTCCCGCCCCGGGACATCATGCGCGTGGATCGCGTTCGCAATCCTTACGACGATTTGAAAACCTTCACTCCTCCCGCCCACACCCTGATTGTGCGTTCCGACACGCGGGTGAATCGCTTCTTTCGATTGGTGAACGGCGCTTTCGTGTGCGAAATTTCCGGACGCACCCTGTGCGAGATCACCTTTCGCTTTCGCGACCGACGCATCATCGATGTCCAGGGCCGCTTCATCAACCTGAACGGCGCGGATCAGGCTTCCGCCTGGATCGCCCCCGATCGCCTGCTCATGGATGTCCTGAAAAAGTCGGCCGATTCCGGCCCGAAAAAGGGTCGATAAGATAGGCGCCTCCCCGAGGCTGGCCTGAAACATAGGTTAAGTCGCCCTCCGGGGTGCAAAATATACACAAATTTCCCCCATTTTACCGCCGATCATCCCGTCCCGCGACGGGAATGGAGAAATGTCATGAGGATTAAACCTGCTCAGCCATTCATCATCTGCGCGGCATCGCTTTTGTTCGCCGTCGCCTGCGCCGCGCCGCCCGTAACCTATGCCCCGGGCCCGGCCATGCGCGCGCCGACTGAAAATGTTAAGGTCGGAACTCCGCCGGATGTTCCGTTCAAACTGGAAGCCCGCGCGGAGAAAAAAGAACCACCGCCGCCGAAAATCGCGGCCGTTCGCAAGCGCGAAATCAAAAAGGTCATCGATCCGCTGGCCGCCGCGGAAACCCTCCGTTCCGGCGTCAACGCGCGCTTGAGCAAGATTCCCGTGGTGGGCTATCCGCCTTTTCGCGCTTATATTCGCCCCAACAAAATGTCCGTCATGGTCAAGGACGCCCTGCCCATCATCCGCGAAACACTGGGTAAATTGCCGGCGGGTTACATGCTGCGCATCACCGGGCACTCCAATCAGCATCCGAAAAAACGCCGCAAGTACACTCAGTGGATGGCCGAGCGTCGCGCCTGGCGCATGTACAATTACCTGGTGAAAATCGGCCTGCCCGGAAGCAAGATGACCTATCGCGGCGTGGCCAATGATCAGCCCCTGGATCCGGCCCGTCCCCGGGACCCGCGCAATCGCCGCGTAAGCTTCGACTTCGTTAAAAAAAGCGAAGTGAGCAAATAGTAAACATACACACTCAATAATTCGTTTGTTTACTTGACCCCCCTTCGTCCGCGCGATAAGCCGGAATCGAAGGGGAGTGTGTTTATGTCCGTCGGAAAAAAAGTTCGTATTGAAAGACTGCTGAATCGCAAAAGCGGTAAGACCATCATGGTGCCCATGGACCATGGCGTCTCCGCGGGTCCCATGCAGGGCCTGGTGGATATGCCCGAAACGGTGAATCACGTAGCCGAGGGCGGCGCCAACGCGGTCATCCTTCATAAAGGCATGGTGGGACGCGGCCACCGGGGCGGCGGAGAGGAATCCTCCCGGGACATCGGACTTATCGTTCACATGTCGGCTTCCACGGACGTGGATGAAAAAAACAGCTTGAGCAAACGCCTGGTTTGCACGGTGGAAGAAGCCATCAAGCTGGGAGCGGACGGCGTCAGTGTTCACGTCAACCTGGGCCCCGAAACCGAGGGCGCCATGCTCGAGGACATGGGCCGCGTGGCGGAGCGCTGCGATTTCTGGGGCATGCCGCTGCTGGCCATGGTCTACCCCCGCTATTTTGATGAAAGTAAACCGGCCGGGCAAAGAGTCGTTCACAATACCAGCCCGGAGACCATCGCCCATGCGGCGCGCGTGGCGGCCGAACTGGGAGCGGACATCGTCAAGGTCCCCTTCGTGGGAGAAGCCGAGGACTTTCGCAAGGTAGTGGAAGGCGCGGGCATCCCGGTGGTCATCGCCGGCGGTTCGAAAATTCCCGCCGACAAACTGCTGGAGTCCGTGGACAAGGCCATGCAGGCGGGCGCCGCCGGTCTCAGCGTGGGCCGCAATGTCTTCCAGGCACCGGACCCCGCGCGGATTCTGCGCGCCTTCGGGGCCATCGTGCACGAGGGCATGACCGCGGGCATCGCCTTGAAATTGCTTCAATAAACCGGGGCGATTTTTCGATCCGGTTCGTCTTTTTTAGTCCCGTGTTTCGTCTCATGGAACGCAAGGCCGCCGCCGACCTGGCGGCGAAGAGGGGCGACCATGGAACTAACGAGAAACAACGAAGCGCGCTTGCGCGAGAACGCCTATGTTCTGGTGAGTTTGGCCGCCGAAACGAATGACCGAGAGCCAATACCTAACTTTCACGGGTCTACGTTGCTTGAGCGTGATATGGAGTCGCGCTCGACGAACTTCGCTGATAAAACCGTCTATCTCCAGGGCAAAATTTCCCGCGCCACTCGTTTCCAGCCTGAGCTGAAAAAGGCCCGCCGCGTTTTTATAATCCAGGACCTGTCCTCGAATTACGATCAAATTCCGTGGAATTGGAATCTGACGGATCAGGGGCATGTACCCAGGCGAATCCACGGCCTGGGCGTCTTGTATCCGCGTCTTTTCCATGCGTCGGAAGACTACTTCAATCAGATTCGCGCGGAGCATGCGTTTCAGTCACTGACGGAATCGACCAAGCCCGGAAAGGCCCGTCGAACGGGAATCTACCTGACACCTGTGACGCGCGAAGGCGAAGACCTGCGCTTTCATCTTCTGCGTTGCTCCACGAATCTTTCGGGACCATCGGAAAACTTCCGCGACGCGGACCGCCGCCTGGTCACCGCGGTAAACGAGGAGGCCGACTTCCTTTTCGAAAACGCGGCGCCCATGAACCATGTCCTGGCGCAGATCTATCACAACACGCCGGCCACGGAGACGAGCAAGGAAACCAAAGCCCGAATCAATTCCCACTCGGACAAGACCAAGGACATGCCGGAGAACGGTATCATGGCCTTTTGCACTTTCTACGACGGGCTGGATAAACTTCAGCCCCTGGCGGGGGACCCTTTCGACCTGGGCCGTAAGGGCCGCAGCGGACTGACCCGTTTGCAATTTCGCCTCAAGCCCGACGCGGAACAACCGGGGTCTTCGCTCCCGTCGCGTTTCTCCGTGCCCCTCTATCCCGGCTCGGTATTTTTCATGCCCTTGTCCACCAATCGCCTGTACACCCATGCCGTTCAGTCTTCCACGCTGAACGCGGAAATGCTGCCCACGCGTCTGGGGTACGTCGTCCGCTGCTCGTCCACCGAGGCGATTCACAGCCGGGGTCGAACGTTTCTCAAGCACGGCGATGCGTTGATCCCGATGGAACCGCCGTCCCCGGAAGGCATGGCTCGACTGCGCGAACTCTACGCCCGAGAAAACAAGACCGCGGACTTCATCGACTATGGAGACCGGTTTCTCTTCAGCATGAACCGGGGCGATTATGATGCGCCGCGCCTGTAAGCTATAAAGTGGCGCCAGATTTCAATACATTCACCCTGCCCGACCGGGAGCATCTCTTTGAGGAGCTCCGGGCATCGGTGCGTTTCGAGGAAATCGGCAAGGGTCGCCTGGGAACCGTTCTGGTAAAATCCCATGCGTCGCGCGGCACGCCCATCGTGCGCACGACGACGAAGTATGCCCAGCCCCCGGGGCGATTTCGCGCCGTTCATGAAGCCCTGGCGGAGTCCATCAAGACGACCGCGTCCCTGCGTCATAACTTCAACAATGCCCTCATTGAAATCTACGACAATGAGTATCGTAAGATGGGCGCCCATTCGGATCAGGCCCTGGATTTAGTGAGCGACTCGAGCATCGCCGTTTTTTCGTGCTACGAGCACCCGAACCAGTCGCGCAGCCGCCGCAAGCTCATCATTGAGTCGAAGGACTCCGAGGAGCGTTTCGAAGTGCCCCTGGCCCATAACGGCGTCGTCACGTTCTCGGTTCACGCGAATCGCCGCTACAAACATCGGATCGTCCTGGACGCCCATGACGACTCTTCCGAGAACCGCTGGCTGGGCATTACGTTTCGCACCTCCCAAACGTACGTTCGCGCGAGCGAAGGCCGAGCCTTGTTTGAGGACGGCACCGAACTCACCCTGGCCCATGAAGACCAGCGCCGGGAATTTTACGCCCTGCGGGGCCGTGAAAACCGGGAAACGGACTTTGTCTACCCTCGTTTAGGCTACACCATCAGTGCAAGTGACTTGCTGCCGCCGGTCGCGGATTTCCATTAGCCGCTTTGATTCTTCGCGCCGTAGCGGGCGAGCGTCCGGATCAACAGCGTCTTCTTCAGTGGTTTCGCCAGATGGGCGTCGCAGCCGGCCGCCATCATGCGTCGGACTTCCTCGGGCATGGCATGGGCCGTCAAGGCGATGATGGGGATGCGCTTGCGCCCTTCCGCCCGCTCAATTTCACGAATGCGCCGCGTCGCGGAGAAACCGTCCACCCTGGGCATCTGCATATCCATGAGCACCAGATCGTGTTCGCCGGCCTGATATTTCTCCACGGCAACGGCGCCGTCCTCGGCCACGTCCAGTTCGAGCTCGAAGTTTCGCAGAAACGCGGCCACCAGGGCTCGATTGTCGCGCTGGTCTTCCGCGAACAATATCTTCAAGGGCGGCAGGTCCCGCGGCTCACCGACGGTTTCGTCCGCCGACGTCGACGTCGGTTCGGGCGCCGCCGGTTCATGATAGGGAATCCAGAACGTAAAGCTGCTGCCGATGCCTTGCTGACTGGCCACGTCGATTTCGCCGCCCATTAACTCAACCAGGCGACGACAGATGGTAAGCCCCAGTCCGGAGCCGCCGTAGACGCGGGTCGTGGAGTTGTCCTCTTGCGTAAACACGTCGAAAATGGAAGCCAGCTTTTCCCCGGCGATGCCGCGTCCCGTATCGCTGACCTTGAATCGCAAAGCGGCGGGCACGAACTTCGAACCTTCGTTCGCCTCCATGAAGTCGACGTGGACGGTGACCGAGCCCTGCTCCGTAAACTTGACGGCGTTCCCGATCAAGTTGACGAGCACCTGGCGCAGGCGCGCCGCGTCTCCGGATGCGCGCCGGGGAACGCCCTCCTCGATCTTAAGATACAAGGCCAGCCCCTTTTGCACGGCTTGTGTTTCCATCATGTCGGCGGTCGTGCGCAGGGTTTCGCGCAGGTCGAAATCCAAGAGTTCGATTCGCAGGCGACCGGCTTCCACGCGAGCGAGGTCCAGGATGTCTCCCAGCAATGTCAGCAGGGTCTGGCCGGAACGACGAATGATGCGAACATAGCGCACGCGTTCCTTTTGTTCGAGATCCTCGTTGAGCAGGTCCGCCATGCCCAGGATGGCGTTCATGGGCGTTCGAATCTCGTGACTCATGTTGGCCAGGAACTCGGACTTGGCGTGGTTGGCTTTTTCCGCCGCGTCCCGAGCCATGCGCAACTCATCGACCTGATGCTTCTCCACCAGGGCGCGCCGTAGTCGGTTGGAAACCGTGTCCAGCTCCCGGTAAGCTCCGTGAAAGCGCAGGGCCAGTATGGATGACTGCGCGAAAATAAATACGAACAAGCCGGCCGGAGACAAGAGCGGCGTCTGGACGACTTCGTGGGTGCGCAGGATATCATTGAATACGCTCAAGAACAACACGGCCCATCCCAGCAGGAACAGGACCGAACCCCGATCGCCCGCGCGAATAGCCAGCACGGCGACGACGATGACGTAGAGACCCACGAGCACCGTCACGACCTGATAAGCCACGGCGGTGTGGGTCCAGCGATTCATGGGCAGAAAGAGGAGCGTCAGGCAAAACACCAGGCCGACGACCTGGGTGGTTCGCAAAGCATGACGCGAAAATCGCTCGGCGAATAAATAGCTCACGAAAGTCGCGAAGAGCGGCACCCCGGCGTAAAAGGTGAGAAACTCCAGTCGGTACAGCGTTGTAAAGGGAAGCGTCGGAAACCACTGCATCATGTAACGCTCCCCCGTCAGTAGCAGGCGCAGGGCGATTACCAGGCAAATCATGCCGAAGAACAACGTCGCGCGTTCGGTCGGCCGCATGGCGAACAGTCCCAGATGGTACAGGCCGAAGATGCACAGCGTCCCCAGGATGAAGATGTTCACCATGAGTCGGTTTTCGCGCAGTCGCCTCACTTGAGTTTCCGACCCGAGAAGAATCGGATAAAAGAGTCCGCCGTTTCGATCGTGAAAATTCGCCACTTGAACCATGAGCTCAATGGTTCGAAATGACGGTTCGCCGACCTTGCTCGGCGACGCCTCATCCAGGGGCACTTCCACGATTTGGGGGCGATAAAACGGAACGGTCGCCTTCCGAGTTGGACCGACGGTCCCGTTACGGGCAATCCGTTTGCCGCCGGCGAAAACTCCGTAAGCCGATTTCTGATCACGTATGTAGAGCGTCGGCGGGTCTAAATCGCGCGGCAGCAACAGGCGCACCGAATATGTATGGGCACCGAACGATTTGAGCGGCGTCCCCGCGATCGTCCGGCCCTTCCATGACCGGGGAGCTTGAATGAACCCATCGGGCGCGGACGCCGCGCCGGCGACTAGCTTGTCGCGATGGAAAGCCCATGCGCCTCGAAGTAAAACGACTCCATCACGCTGAAAATTCCATTTCCGGAGATCGAGAACTCCCCGCTCAATCAGGGGCGCCGGGTTGCCGGCTTTCGCGCAACCGCCGACGATTGCCGGACAGGCGAGTAAAACCAGGGTAAGTAACGGCGAGCGGAGTAGCCGAAGAAGGAACACTTTGAATAAACTAACCGGCCGTACCGGCTGCTTCAACTAAAAATCCCGACTCCGGCCAATAATGCATCGCCGCGGGCCGACTGAAAATGGCTTTCGAGAAAACGGGCCCCGCGCGATAATAGTTCCCATGAGCGAACCCCTCTCACGTCTCTGGTATCGCGTGCGTTCCTACGACGCGAACCTGATTACCTCGGCCCTGGAGGCCGGCATTGATACTTTTCTGGCCGGTCCCGAGGACGCGGAAAAAATCCGCAAGCTGGCACGCGTCAAAATCGCCGGGGACGGCGGCGATCTGGTTCCGGGCCAAGACTATCACGAGGTGGATATTCGCTCCAAGGACGACGAGAATCGCGCTCGGGACCTGGGACGAACCTCCCCCGTGCTTTTGACCACGCCGGACTGGGAGATTATTCCCATTGAGAATTTGATCGCCGGCGGCGCGCGCCTCTACTGGACCGTGCCGGATCTGGAGAAAGCCCGGCTGGCCTTCGGCATCATGGAACGGGGCGTGGAAGGCGTCGTGCTGGACTGCGACGACGCGGCGGAGATCCGACGTTGCTCGGATCTGACCCGTACGCTTGGTTTGTCCTTCAAACTGGAAGCCGCGGAAATTACCGATGTTCGCGGGGTGGGCCTGGGAGACCGAATCTGCGTGGACACGGCCACCCACATGACGCCGGACCAGGGCATGCTGGCCGGAAACGGCTCCGCGGGCATGCTGCTCGCACAATCTGAGTCCACCGAGAAGCCCTATGTGGCGCCCCGCCCGGTTCGGGGCAATCTC